>NZ_JACVZO010000029.1:0-36422 GCF_017151845.1 Staphylococcus sp. EG-SA-17 | reverse complement strand
ATCTCCTCGTGTTGATTATTTTGGTTGGCTGACCAATATTTATTCTAGCACGTAGAGATGCATTTTTTGTGACAATGGTAGAACCTTTTCTGAACCATACGCATAGCGTATGGTTTTCTTTTTACAAAAAATGGATCTATCAGTGCCACGTGTTACTGCAACACTAATAGATCCTCTTACCATTAATATATTTCTAATTAATACTTAAAATAGGCTTAGTCTTCTAATAAATATTTAATTGAATCAAATGTATCTTCTAATGTTTTAACTGATTTGTCGAATAATGCTTGTTCTTCAGCACTTAATGGCATTTCATAAATTTTAACTGCGCCATGTTGGTTAACCAATGTCGGTACACCTAAGTAAACGCCTTTGTGACCGCCATATTGACCATCTAATTGTATAGAAACATTTAAGACATTATTTTCATTATTTAAAATGGCTTTTGAAATGCGCATCAATGCTAATGCAATACCATAGTATGTTGACCCTTTAGCTTGGATAATTTCATAAGCAGCGTCACGTGTATTTACATAAATTTCTTCCGCTTTAGCTTCGCTACCAGTTTGTTCTTTTAATGTGTCATATACTGAAATACCTGCTACATTTGCTTGTGACCAAACTGCAAGTTCAGTATCACCATGCTCACCAATAATACTAGCGTCAACACTTGAAGGTGCAACACCAAGTTCTTGGCTAATTAAATATTGTAAACGTGCACTGTCCAATACAGTACCTGAACCGATAACACGCTCTGCTGGCAATCCAGTATATTCTTTTACAAATCTTGTTAAAATGTCTACAGGGTTTGCCGCGATTAAGAAATATCCATCAAAGCCGCTATCCATTACACTCTTAACAATGCTCTTCATAATCTTAGTATTTTTTTCAACTAATTGTAAACGTGTTTCACCTGGCTTTTGAGGTGCACCAGCTGTAATAACAACTAAATCTGCATCTTTACAGTCTTCGTATTCACCTGCTTTCACATCAACTGGTGAAGGACTGTGGACTGTACCATGGTTTAAATCTTGAACATCTGCTTTTACTTTGTCTTTTGCAATGTCAATAATTACAAATTCATCAGCAACACCTTGCGTAACCATTGCAAAGGCATAGCTTGATCCTACAGATCCATCTCCGATTAATACAACCTTTTTACCAAATGTTTTCATAATTATGTCTCCTAACCTAATTGAATTTATTTTACACGTGACTACACGTAAAAATATCTATACTGAAATTAAAGATTAACAATTTTATTTTATTATAATATTATGCTACCAAATTACAAACATAAAACTGAGATGTAAGCGGAGTCAAATTACACTCTATCGCCAATAAATATTGATATCTCAAGCTTTAGCACGTAATTTGAAATTTGTGACAATTTTTAGCATTCTAAAATTGCATAATGACGCTATTTAAAGGCTTTAACAAACTATTGAGCTTTCTATTTTTTTCAATTTAAAAAGGATGGCTATTCGACTTAAATGACTTACTATATAACCTCCTATTTTCCGCCTTACCCTCATCATATTTGATGCATCTTTTTATAGTCAAAGAATTACATTTCATACACACTAACCAATCAGACATAAACATGAAATTGATTTTAAAAATATAATGTGCAAAATTGTTAGAAAATTAGCAAAAAATAGTACTTATTCATTTAATACCTGTTATAATCAGTTTTATCATTTAAAAAATCTACGGATGTTATCAAGACAAGTCATTAATACGTAACATAAAGTTGTGATTTTTCAGAATTTTTAGACAAAATATTGATTATTTGTGCTATGATATAACATATTAAAAAACACCGTATAGAATTGTTTATGAATGTTTGGGAGGAAAGTTTATGGGAAGTTTTTTCAATAAAATAGCACGAAAAGAGGATCCGGCTATCTATCAAAATAAAGATGGTCATTTAAAGCGTACACTTCGGGTGCGTGATTTCTTAGCTTTAGGTGTTGGAACAATTGTATCGACATCTATCTTTACGCTACCTGGCATTGTTGCTGCACAGCATGCAGGGCCGGCAGTTGCGTTATCATTCTTACTCGCAGCTATTGTTGCTGGTTTAGTTGCATTTACTTATGCAGAAATGGCTGCCGCTATGCCATTTGCAGGTTCAGCCTATTCTTGGGTCAATGTATTATTTGGTGAATTCTTTGGATGGGTTGCCGGTTGGGCTCTATTAGCTGAATATTTTATCGCCGTAGCCTTTGTTGCATCAGGATTCTCAGCGAATTTACGCGGACTTGTGAAACCAATTGGCATCGAATTACCAGCAGCATTATCAAATCCATTTGGTACGAATGGCGGTTTTATCGATATTATTGCTGCTATCGTTATTTTATTAACTGCATTATTACTATCACGTGGTATGTCAGAAGCAGCACGCATGGAAAATATTTTAGTTATTTTAAAAGTATTAGCTATTATTTTATTTGTCATCGTAGGTTTAACAGCAATAAATGTTAGTAACTATGTGCCATTTATTCCAGAACACAAAGTAACTGCTACAGGTGACTTTGGTGGTTGGCAAGGCATATATGCTGGTGTTTCAATGATTTTCTTAGCGTATATCGGTTTCGATTCTATCGCAGCAAACTCAGCAGAAGCACTTGACCCTCAAAAGACAATGCCTAGAGGTATTCTTGGTTCTTTAAGTGTTGCTATCGTATTATTTATTGCTGTAGCACTTGTGTTAGTTGGTATGTTCCATTACTCACAATACGCAAACAATGCTGAACCTGTTGGTTGGGCTTTACGTCAAAGTGGTCATGGTGTTGTAGCAGCTATTGTTCAAGCTATCTCTGTAATCGGTATGTTTACAGCATTAATTGGTATGATGTTAGCAGGCTCACGTTTACTTTATTCATTTGGACGTGACGGCTTATTACCTTCATGGTTAAGCCATTTAAACGACAAACATTTACCTAATCGCGCACTAGTTATACTTACTATTATTGGTGTTTTAATTGGTTCTATGTTCCCATTCGCATTTTTAGCACAATTAATTTCAGCAGGTACACTTGTTGCATTTATGTTCGTTTCATTAGCAATGTATCGTTTGAGAAAGCGTGAAGGTAAAGATCTACCAATTCCTGCATTTAAATTACCTTTATATCCTGTGTTACCAGCAGTTACATTTGTTTTAGTATTGCTAGTATTCTGGGGATTAGGATTCGAAGCGAAATTATACACTTTAATTTGGTTTATTGTTGGTATCATTCTATATTTAAGTTATGGACTTAGACATTCTAAGAAAAATGACGTAGCTGAATACCACCCACCAAAATAAAAATCAAAAAAATCATTTCCCATCTGATTAACATCCAGATGTGGAAATGATTTTTTATTTTATATTAAGATAATCGCTATTACCAACCTTGTCCAGATATGTCATATTGATCTAAGTTACCTGCTTCCAAAGCAGTCAGTGCATCTTCTATAGTGTTTAACGCCGTGTCTAATTGCTCATATGTTATTACCAATGGCGGTTGGAATCGCAACACATTTCCTGCTACAGCTATAATAACTACGCCATGCTCAAAGCAGTAATTACAAATTTTAAGTGCCGCACTGGCATCACGTGTTTTGAGTTTTTTGTCGGAAACAATATCAATACCAATGCTCAGACCTTTACCTCTAACATCGCCTACACTATTGTATTTAGATACCCATTGATCCATTCGTTTCCTAACATATTCCCCTTTTTCCGCACTAGCCTGAAGAAGCGACTGATCTTCAATCATTTGAATTGTGGCTAATGCAGCTTCACAACTAACTGGATTAGCACCTGTTGTAAATAAATGTGCTGGCGCTTCTAAACAATTCATAATCTCTTTGCGTCCAACAATTGCTGACATAGGCATACCACCTGCTAAGGATTTTCCAAAAGTGATTAAATCGGGCGTAAAATTAAAATGCGAGACTGAACTCCATGTACCTGTTCTCCCAAAACCTTGTTGAATATCATCGACAGCGATTAAAATACCATGTTCACGACAAATCTTTTCTAACGTTTCAAAATACCCTGGAACTGGTTCTAAAAGTCCACCATCGCCTTGTATCGTTTCAATAACAATACATGCTACTTCATCAGCAGGTACATATTTCGCAAACATTTCTTTTAAGGGTGCTAAATATTCTTCTACTGAATTAGCTTGTGGCTGCTCGTACATACCACGATATTTATCTGGAAACGGAATATGATAAAAACCATTCAATAACGGACCATAATGTTTGCGCATATTTAAACTAATAGCTGACATAGACAATGAGCCAAAAGTTGAACCATGATATGCATTAGTGAAACTAATGATATAAGGACGCCCTGTATATGCTCTGGCAAATTTAATGATGCCATCATTTGCGTCTGATCCGGTTAATCCGAAGGTCACTCTTTTTTCAAAATCTCCAGGTGCAATCTGACAAAGCTTCTTAGCTAAACGTACCAACGGTTCATGATACATATATGCTGGTGTATAATGAATAAATTTATCAACTTGTGCCTTTATCGCTTCTGTTACTTCTCTAGGTGCATGACCTACGTTTTGAGAACTCGCACTCGATAACAAATCGATATATGTCTTCCCCTCAATATCAACCAATGTTGCTCCATATCCATGATCAATCACTAACGGATAATATTTAATACGTCCTGATTTCGCAAAATAATGTTCATCCTCTTGAATTAATTGATGTGCTTTACTCATATACATTCCCCTCCCATTGACAGTATTAATGTGCAAGCAAAGTGGCCTCTCTTAAATCGATTATAAAATCCGATTTAAAATCCTGCTCAAATACCGTCATGCCTCTATGAATACTATCCAATATACTAATAAAATTCAGATTTGTAAATATATTCTGATAATTAAGAATTTTATATCAATCTACTTTGTTTATGCGCATAATTTTGTTCGATTAGGGAATTGTTTACTATATTTCATTTGACTCTGAGGTGATACGAATGCGTTTAAAAGTATTGTTCCATTTCATTGCTGCTATTTTCATATCATTCATGTTGCTATGGATGACCATGTTGTTTGACTTAATAAGCAATCAATCACATTTAAAAGCTTTATTATTGAATTTAGATTTTCTAATTCCTTCTGACAATACACCATATATTCTAGAAATAATATGTCACTTACTAATTGGTAGCGTCATTTATTTTATATTTGTGTTGCTGTTTCATACTTCTAAAAGGCTTTACTATCTATGTTATATCCCTTTATTTTTCTTATTTATAGCATTGTATCCCTTTTTAGTATTTATTGCGCAACGTCCAATTTTTCAATTTAGTGTGACAGAATTAATCGGTTGGATTATTACACATATTTTCTTTATGTCATTAATAGCGTTAGTCATACCTAGAATAAAATAATATTTTTAATTAAACTGACAATTATTTTTCACATTTTATACACTTTTCAAGGTTTATGACTTGAGAAATGTTCTCATTTTTATCATACTGGAGGTGTATTGAAAAGTTAAGGAGTGGAAAGTATGAATAAAGAGCAATTAGAAAAAATGAAAAATGGAAAAGGCTTTATTGCCGCATTAGACCAAAGTGGTGGTAGTACACCAAAAGCACTTAAAGAATATGGTGTAAACGAAGATCAATATAGCAATGAAGACGAAATGTTCCAACTTGTTCACGATATGCGTACACGTGTGGTAACTTCACCTTCATTCTCACCAGATAAAATTTTGGGTGCTATTCTTTTCGAACAAACAATGGATCGCGAAGTAGAAGGCAAATACACTGCAGATTACTTAGCTGATAAAGGTGTTGTTCCGTTCTTAAAAGTAGACAAAGGTCTTGCTGAAGAGCAAAATGGTGTTCAATTAATGAAACCAATCGACAACTTAGACAGTTTATTAGACCGTGCAAACGAACGTCACATTTTTGGTACAAAAATGCGTTCTAACATTTTAGAATTAAATGAGCAAGGTATCAAAGACGTTGTTGAACAACAATTTGAAGTTGCTAAACAAATTATTGCTAAAGGTTTAGTTCCAATTATCGAACCAGAAGTTAATATTAATGCAAAAGACAAAGCTGAAATTGAAAAAGTATTAAAAGCTGAACTTAAAAAAGGTTTAGATAGCTTAAATGCTGATCAATTAGTAATGTTGAAATTAACAATTCCTACTGAACCAAACTTATACAAAGAGTTAGCTGAACATCCTAATGTTGTTCGTGTCGTTGTATTATCAGGTGGTTACAGCAGAGAAAAAGCAAATGAATTACTTAAAGATAACGCTGAACTTATCGCAAGTTTCTCACGTGCATTAGCTAGTGATTTAAGAGCTGATCAATCTAAAGAAGAATTCGATAAAGCTTTAGGTGATGCTGTAGAATCAATCTACGACGCATCTGTAAACAAAAACTAATTTATACATTAAACTATTTTTTGATATAAACTACTAAAATGGACTCATACATGTGCTTTAAGGGCATTGTGTATGAGTCTTTTTTGATTAAAGTTGATTTTGCCGTATGTATTAGATTACGTAAAAAATCGGACAGCTGAAAAATCTATAAGATTTCTCAGTTGCCCGATTTTAAATATAGCTATTAGAATTTAGTTTTCGTAGTAACCTAATTCTAAGTCTTTTGAAGTTTGTTTACGGATTTTTCTCATTAATTTTTCGTCTTCAATTAATGATTCACCGTATGATGGAATCATTTTCTTGATTTTAGGTGCCCATTCAGTTTTGTATTCAGGGAAGTTACGTTCTAATACTTCTAACGCAACTGAAACTGAAGTTGAAGCCCCTGGTGATTCACCTAATAATGCGATTACAGTATGGTCTTGTGAGTTAACCACTTCTGTACCGAATTGGATGAATCCTTTACCGTGTTCAGGTGTATCTTTGATAACTTGTACACGTTTACCAGCAGTGTATAATTGCCAATCTTCATTACGTGCTTCTGGATAGAAAGTACGTAAGTGGTTCATACAACCTTCTTTTGTCATAATCACTTGGTCAAATGAGTATTTAATTAAAGGTAAGTTTTTAACTGCTGCTGCTAATAAAGTTGTAATGTTGTATGTTTTAACTGATTTGAATAAATCTAAGTTAGAACCATTTTTCAAGAATTTAGGTCCAACATTAGCAAATGGTCCAAATAATAATGTTCTTTGACCATCAATGTAACGCGTATCTAAATGAGGTACTGTCATTGGTGGTGTACCAGGTGGCTCTTTACCATAAACTTTGGCATCGTGTTGTTCAATAACTTGTGGGTTTGTACAAGCTAAGAATTGACCACTGATAGGGAATCCACCTAAATGCTTACTTTCAGGGATACCTGTTTTTTGTAATAATGGAATTGCTCCACCGCCAGCACCGATGAATACATAGTCAGTTACTTGTTTGAATTTCTCACCAGTTAGGCGATTTTTAACAGTAACTTCCCATTGACCATTTGATAATTGTTCAAAATCAACAACTTCATGGTTAAATTGCACTGTAGCATTTGGATGTGCTTCAATGCTTTTAGCCATTTTACGTGTTAATTCACCGAAGTTTACATCTGTACCTTCGTCAATTTTACTTGCCGCCATGATACCAGGGTTATCTTCACGGCCTTTCATCATCAATGGAATCCATTTTTTCATTACTTCGATGTCTTCAGTATATTCGATATTATCGAACATAGGGAAAGCTTTCATCGCTTCGTAACGATCTTTTAAGAATTTAACATTGTTTTTACCTCTAACATAACTGATGTGTGGTAATGGATTGATAAATTCTCTTGGATTCTCGATGCTACCGCTTTTCACTAAGTGACCCCAGAATTGTTTTGAAATCTCAAACTCTTCGTTAATCACTTTCGCTTTTTCGATGTCGATAGAACCATCAGGTTGTAAAACTGTGTAGTTCAACTCACATAATGCTGCATGACCCGTACCAGCATTATTTCTTTCGTTTGAACTTTCGATTGCAGGACGATCCAAGCGTTCGTAAACGTGGATATTCCAGTCTGGCTCAATTTCTTTTAACATTGAACCAAATGTTGTGCTAAGTACACCGGCTCCAATTAAAACGATGTCTTTACTATTAGACTTAGCCATTGGTTTCACCTCTCCAAAAATTGTAAATGTGTATCATCAATATGAAAGTTACATAAAACTGACATATTTCTTTAAAATATCAACGCCATAGATAACTTCCTGTTTTAATTGATACGCTGTAACAAAATACTATAGTTAGTGCTTACATGTATATGTTAAAGCAAGCAGTGGTAAATGTAAATTATAATTATTCATTAACTTTGCAATATATTAAATCTTTTATTCATAGAAGATAAATATCAAATCAATCATAATTATTTGACAACAAATAGCTAACGATTGTTTTAATCTACATTTGGCTTATAGCATTTTAAACCTATACTCTATTTTGATACAATATAAGTGTAAAATCAATCATAAAAAGGAGATTCAATACACATGCATCCAAGAAAACCACTTCAATTACCTTTAATATTGAAAATTATTTTGAATCTTGCACTTATAGGTATTGTAATTATTATTTTAACACACACTGAGTTTCAACTTAATGCCGGTGATAGTAATGTATTTTTATTAAATTGGGATATTCGAGGTTTAACATCTTATATTTTCTCATTCTTAATACTGGTTGCGCTTGTTTCTAAACTAATTTTATTATTTATAACTAGACGACAAAGAACATCATAAATAAACAAGCAGTCCAGTGCGTATCATCATACCTTACGCATTGGACTGCTTTGCTATGTTTATTGATTGCTATCTTTTTGTTGTTGCCATTTTTCTATTTCAGCATCTCGTAGTTCAACACGACGAATTTTACCTGAGTTTGTTTTTGGTAAGTCGTCAACGAATTCAATCTCTCTCGGATATTTATATGGTGCAACTTCATTTTTAACAAATTGTTGTAGTTCTTTAACTAACGTATCATCACCCGCAGTATGGTCTTGTAAAATAACGAATGCTTTCACAATATTGCCTCGTATATCATGAGGTTTTGCTACTACAGCACATTCTTTAACGGCTGGATGATTCGTTAACGCATCTTCAACTTCAAAAGGCCCAATCGTATAGCCTGAACTAATAATAATGTCATCTCGACGTCCTTCAAACCAGAAATAACCATCATCATCTACATGAGCTAAGTCACCAGTGATGTAGTATTTACCTGTTTGCGCTTTCGCCGTACGTTCTGGCTCCTTATAATATCCTTTGAAAAGTGCTGGCAAATCAAGTGGTACTGCAATATTCCCTTCCGTATTAGCAGGTACGCTATTCCCCTCATCATCTACTACAGTGACCGAACTACCCGGAATGCCTTTACCCATTGATCCAATCCTTTGTGGTGTATCTTTTAAAAAGCCTATAAGCAAGGTACTTTCAGTCTGGCCATATCCATCTCTTACAGTTAAATTAAAGTATTTCTTGAATTGTTCAACTACTTCTCGATTTAGTGGCTCACCTGCAGAAACGGCACTATGTAAATGCGTTAAGTCATAATCATTTAAGTTCTGTAATTTAGCCATCATACGATATTCTGTCGGTGTACAACATAAAACATTAATTTGATATTTTTGAAGCAATTCTAAGTATGTTTCAGGACTGAATCTTCCATTAAATACAAAAGCAGTTGCACCTGAACCTAATACAGATAAGAAAGGACTCCATACCCATTTTTGCCAACCTGGTGCTGCTGTTGCCCAAACTAAGTCATCTTCATTAATACATAACCAATGTTTTGGTGCCATTTGTAAATGTGCAAATCCCCATCCATGACAATGTGTAACGGCTTTAGGATTGCCAGTTGTACCAGATGTATATGACAAAATCGCTGTATCATCTCGCGTCGTATCTGCCATTTCTAGTTTGTTACTTGCGTTTTCTTTTTCAGCTTCAAGTGAAATCCATCCATCTTTTTGACCGGCAATAACAAATTTAGTTAACGCATCATATCCTTTAATTTTTTCAAATTCAACTGTGAATGGCTCTAGTGCAATAACTGCATTAATTTCACCATGTGTGATACGGTATTGTAAATCTTTAGTTCTTAGCATTTCAGAACATGGAATGATTGCGACACCTAATTTTAAAGCAGCAATATATAATTCATACGTCGCAATAGATCGTGGCATCATAATGAGTACTTTATCACCTTTAGATAAACCGTGCGATGCTAAAACATTGCCTACTTTATTAGACTGTTCAATGAGCTGTTGGTAAGTGACTGATATATCTTCGCCTTCAGTATTATGATATAAAATTGCCTTTTTATCTGGTATGTGGCTATATTTTTCGATTTCCGAAATAATGTTATATTTTTCAGGCGCGAATAGAGCTGACTTTTGCATAACTAACTTCCTTTCATACATCCACTTTTCCTGTGATGAACATTGTAATTTTATAAATGAATTATATATATCATACGCCTATCTTTACAGAATTTTCAATTAAATAGGGTTAAATACCAAAGTCCTCGACACTACACTTTGCCATGACGTAGCATTCAAGGACTTTCAAATGATTGAGGGTTGATATCTCGGGCTAGACCATATCAGCTAATTCAATACGAATATTGTATGATAATTCACGATTAATTATTTTTACATCTGCACCTTTCGAAGTGCCACGATGCTTGTGTGTATGCTTGTACTCAGCTGAATTTTGCCAATGATAAAATGCTTTCCTATTTTCCCACAGCGTAATAATGATATAGTGTCTACCAGCTGTTCTAGGTCTTAAAAACCTTAATGCTTTAAACCCATCAACGTTTTTTAAATGCTTATTACGTCGCAAAAATTTTTGCTCGAATGTTTCTTCTTGTCCTTCGTTAATATATAAATGATTTAACACACATAATGAATCATTTGATAAATCATTTATCGCTTCTAGCACATCGTAATATGCAGTGTCATTATTTTTTTGTATTGTGAGACAATCATCCAGTTCTTCTATTACATAACTTCTATATTCATCATAAATGTTCATAATAAATGCCTTCATTTCATTTATATTTTTGGTCATATTACTTTATATCTATTACTAATTCATTCCCGTATTTATTAATTACAATCATAGTTTGGCTTCTTTTTAAAAGATACGACTTTGTAAAAAGTATTAATATTTCATACAAATGGGTACAGGAATCGCACACTATTTTTGTGTCTTCAATTTCATGATCATTATTTAACACTAGTCATGAAAATAGCCGACAACTTCATCTGTGAAATTACCGGCTTTTTATTTTAGCTAACTTTATTTCTGATTTTACGATTTTAATTGATCATACAGAGAAAGTGATCTTTTTACAATTTCTAAAAACTCATGATCTATATTGGACATTTGATGAAAATAAGACAAAATGTTTTCTGTTAGCTTCTCTTGTTTTGGGAATGAATCATCTTCTTTAATCCAAATCGCTAATTCGCCTAATGGTGTTTTATCATCTTTAAATGTTTGTATATATTCGTAAAAGCTCATAGTATTCCTTCTCTCAATTTACTTATATAAATCCTACCACGAAAGCTTTCAAGAAAACACAATTAAATGTCTATTTAGTGAACTTTTTAAAGTTCTACACTCTTTTAATGTCTGCCAATTAGGTCAATTAATCATCACAATGTAAAATTAACTCTATTTTCAGTTCATATACTCACACATCGTTTTTGAACAACACATTAACTTCTCATTTAGATAAAACGCAAAAAGCCTGGCACCAATACAATAGATGCCAGACTAAGAGTCTACTATATACATTTATTTAGCGTATGGTTTTACTTCGATTGCACCTTCATTTTCATCATGAACACCATGCTTATAATAATCAATATATTGTGGCTCTAAAGGCTTTCTGCCACGTATAATATCTGCTGCTTTTTCAGCTAACATTAAAACAGGTGCGTGTATATTGCCATTTGTCGTACGTGGCATAGCTGATGCATCAACTACACGTAAATTTTCCATACCGTGGACTTTCATTGTTAACGGGTCAACTACTGCCATTGGATCTGAAGCAGGACCCATTTTAGCACTACAAGATGGGTGTAATGCTGTTTCACCATCTCTACGAACCCAATCAAGAATTTCTTCGTCTGTTTGCACTTCTGGTCCTGGTGAAATTTCTCCACCATTGAATGGATCCATTGCTTTTTGAGATAAAATATTTCTTGCTACACGAATTGCTTCTACCCATTCTTTTTTATCTTCTTCTGTTGATAAATAATTAAAGCGGATACTTGGTTTTTCGAATGGATCTTTAGATTTGATTTTCAAGCTACCACGAGAGTTTGAATACATTGGTCCTACGTGAACTTGATAACCATGTGCGACCGCTGCCTTTTGACCATCATATCTTACAGCTATTGGTAAGAAATGGAACATTAAGTTAGGATAATCAACTTCGTTATTTGAACGTACAAATCCGCCACCTTCAAAATGGTTAGATGCTGCTGCACCTTTACGTGTGAAAATCCATTGTAAACCAATAAATGGCATGCGCTTGATATCTAAGCTTGGCTGTAATGATACAGGTTCCTTACATTTATGTTGAATGTATACCTCTAAGTGATCTTCAAAGTTTTCACCCACACCAGGTAAATGAACACGTGGCTCAATGCCTTTTGATTTTAGGAACTCTGAATCACCGATACCAGATAATTGTAGTAATTGTGGCGTATTGAATGCCCCACCAGACAAAATGACTTCATTAGCATCGATGGTATGTAGTTTGCCATTTTTCTTATACGTAACACCAGTTGCTCTTCTACCTTCATAATGAATTTCAGTTACAAAGGCACGTGTTTCAACGGTTAAGTTTTTACGCTTCATCGCTGGATGTAAATATGCTCTTGAAGCTGACATTCGGCGACCACGATGTACTTGACTATCGAACGGTCCAAAACCTTCTTGTCTAAATCCATTCACATCAGGTGTTTTATGATAGCCTGCTTCAACACCTGCATCAAAGAATGACTGGAATAAAGGATTCGTTGCTGGCCCTCGTTTTAACTTAATTGGTCCATCATGGCCTCTAAATTTATCATAAGGCGCTGCACCGTATGTTTTTTCTAATTTTTTAAAATACGGTAAACAGTGCGCAAAATCCCAAGTTTCCATACCTTCTGGTTCTGCCCAGCCTTCATAGTCCATTGGATTACCACGTTGGTAAATCATGCCATTAATCGAACTTGATCCACCTAAAACTTTACCTCGGGCATGTGCTACTTTACGACCGCCCATATGTGGTTCTTCATCTGTTGAATAAATCCAATCGTAAAATTTATTGCCTGAAGGGAACATTAACGCAGCAGGCATTTGGATAAATAAATCCCAAAAATAATCACTGCGACCCGCTTCTAATACTAAGACTTCTTTATCTTTATCTTCACTCAGACGATTACCTAGTACAGAACCTGCACTGCCTCCTCCAATGATGACATAATCATATGATTTGTTTTTGTTACTCATCGTTATGACCTCCAAAGTTTGTTGTATTTCAAAGTGAGTATTGCATGAAATATTTGTTAGTGGCTGATTGGTTATCGTTGAATTGCTAAACTTAGCTAACCAAAACACTCGCTTTTCCTTTTACGATTGTTACTAACAGTCATGAAATAATCTATGATTCATTTTGCGTTTAGTCCAAATTATCAATCAACATTTCGCCACTTATACAAAACAAAGTGAGTGTCTTGTGTTCTTACAATGGCACTCACCTTATCTAATTTTTATTTGCTAAACCAATTCACTAATTGTGGATTTGTATTTGTTAAAATGTGTTTTGAAACAAGGTACTCTTCTAAGCCTTCTTTGCCTAATTCTCTACCGATACCTGATTGTTTGTATCCACCCCATGGCGCTTGTGCAAAATATGGATGGAAATCATTAATCCACACCGTTCCAAGTTTCAACTTGTTAGCAACGCGTTGTGCTTTTCCAATATCTCTAGAAAATACAGCACCTGCTAAACCATATATAGAATCATTCGCTAATTGAATCGCTTCTTGTTCAGTTTCAAAGCCTTCTACAGTAACGACAGGTCCGAAAACCTCTTCTTGTACAATACGCATTGACGTATCACAATTTGTAATGACTGTTGGCTCGAAGAATAGACCATCTTTTAAATCATCTCTATCTGGACGTTTACCACCAACAGCAATTGTTGCGCCTTCTGCTTTAGCTACATCCATATAAGATTCGATCTTATTACGATGTTCTGTTGAAATCACTGGTCCCATTTCAGTATCAGCATCAAAACCATTACCTAATTTAATTTTTTTCACGCGATCAATAAGTGCTTGCTCAAATTTGTCTTTAATACTGTTTTGTACTAATATTCTTGATCCTGCTGAACAAACTTGACCTGCATGGAAATATCCACCATTTAACGCTTGGTCTACCGCCAATTCAAAATCAGCATCATCAAAGATAATGTTTGGATTTTTACCGCCAAGTTCCAAGGCAATATTCGTAACATTATTAGCAGCATTTTTCATAATATGCTTACCAGTCTCAATGCCACCTGTAAATGATACAAGGTCAACCTCTTTATGACCTGACATTACGTCACCAACTTCAGAACCTGCACCTAGAATAAGATTAATTGTTCCTTTAGGGAAACCAACTTCTTCCATTAATTCAAAAACACGTATTGTTGTTAATGGTGTAATTTCACTTGGTTTCATAACTAGTGAACAACCCGTAGCAAGCGCAGGCGCAATTTTCCATGATGCTTGTAATAACGGATAATTCCAAGGTGTAATTTGTGTAACTACACCTACTGGTTCTTTAACAATTTTGCTTTCTGTATCTGGAATTGGTGAATCAATCATTTCGCCACCGTCTTTATCTGCTAATCCAGCAAAATACATAAACACATTATGAATATCATCCATATCTGCATATGATTCTTCTAACGTTTTTCCAGTATCTAATGTTTCTAATCGTGCTAACGCTTCGCGATGTTCTTTAATCTTGTCCGCGATGGCACGTACTTTTTTACCTCTTGTTTCAGCAGTTTCTTGCGACCATTCACCAGACTCAAACGCACGTCTTGCAGCTAAGATTGCACGTTCTGCATCCTCTTTTGTCCCTTCAGAAACCGTAAATATCACTTCTTGATTGTAAGGATTGATAATATCTCTTGTATTTTTATTCGCGCTTTCAACCCACTCACCATCAATATATTGACGCTGAGATAAATGTTTTAAAAGTTCCATTCAACAACCTCCGTTAAGTTTGTTAAATTTTTATTTAACGAATTTTACAAACTTATGTTAGCATAGAAATGAAAAATGTGTCAATTTACAAAACAACTAAAGAATTAAGTTTTGTAAGTTCGTTAGATTTTTATTTAACGAAACATTTAACTTTAATGCTTTAAATATTTTTAATGTCTTTTTTTAGAAAAGGTTTTATAATGTATTAGTATTTATTTTAACGTGACCAAAATGATGTACGGAGGTGCAATGATGACTCGTTCTCAGAACAAACAGCAACAATTAGAACAAGCAAAAGATATTGTAATTAATTCAATTGGACAGACAATGGATTTGTATGGCACTAATAGAAGTGTAGGAAACTTATATGGCACTATGGTGTTTGAAGGCAGTATGACGCTTGATGAAATGCGTCATCAATTGCAAATGAGCAAACCAAGTATGAGTGCTGGCGTTAAGAAATTGCAGGAATTTGATATTGTTAAACAACAATTTACGAGAGGAAGCCGCAAACAACATTTTATCGCCGAGAAAGACTTTTTCATCTTTTTCCGAAACTTTTTCACTAAAAAATTCCAGCGTGAAATTGATATCAATGTCGAAGCAGTAAAAGATGCTCAAGCTATTATCAATCCATTACTTGAAAGCAGTGATTTAACTGAAGCTGAAACACAAGAGGCACAAAAAATTAAAGCTCAGCTTGATCATACACATGTTTATTACGAATGGTTAGAACAGTTAACCGAAGCGATTGAAAGCGGTGAAATTTTCAAATATTTCCCAATTCCAGAACAACCTTCTGATTCTGAAAATTAAAATTGACTCAAACAACGACAATGATGATTATGCATGATGAAAACAATGCAACAGGTCCACGAAATAAACGGTAATTTCTATCTCAATAAATAGAAATTACCGTTTTTGTTTTATATGACAATCAATTATTTACTTTTAAAAATCAAAGTCTTATGTGCTATTTATTTAATTATAAATTATCGTCTTGTTCTTCTTCTGATACTTGAACGATTCGCAATGAACGACGTTCAACTTCTTTTAATTTTTCAGCACGCGTTTCAAGTTTAATTCTATCGCGCCCTAAAATGATTAAAAATGATATCATCATGAAAATAAAAATAACAATTAATGGCACACTTGCCAGTATTGAAGCAGTTTTCAATACTTCTAATGCACGTTCGCCACCAACTAGCATCAATGAAAATGGCAATAAGCACAATGCAAATGCCCAGAATAAACGATTGGCACGTAATGGTTCGCCTACCACTTTTTTCTGAGATGCTGCCGCTAAAATATATGAACCCGAATCAAATGTTGTTGCTAAGAATAAGAAAGCAGATACTAAGAATAGTACAATCATCAATGATGGGAATGGTAAATGATGCACCACTTCAATAATGGTTGCCTCTGTACCATGTGTATTTAAATATTGTGTTACATTAAACTGTCCAGAAATTTGTAAATACACAGCATAGTTACCAAAAATACCAAAGAATAATACGCATCCAAGCGTTCCATAAATAATTGTTCCTAGCACGACTTCTTTAAGGCGTCGACCTTTTGAAATTCTAGCGATAAATAAACCGATAAATGGCGCATATACTAACCACCATGACCAGTAGAATATTGTCCAGTCTTGTGGGAAATTCGTTTCTTTTCGACCTTTAATACCACCGAATGGTTCTAACCATGTTGCCATATGGAAAAAATCTCTCAACATATTTCCGAACCCTGTCACTGTCGTTTCCATAATAAAAACAGTCGGTCCAATAATAAATATAAAGGCTAAAAGTACAAATGATAGCCAAACGTTGATATCACTTAACTTTTGAATACCTTTTTTCAATCCTGTATATGAACTAATGGCAAATATAACCGTGATTGTTAATAAAATGGCCGAACGTAAAATCATATTTTTACCATCTAAACCAGTTAATCTTTCTATGCCTGCAGAAATTAATGGCACACCTAACGCTAGTGATGTTGCCGCACCACCTAGCAATCCAAAGATAAATAAGATATCTACAACTTTACCTACAAATTTATCTGTTTGACCTTTTAAAATCGGACGACAAGCTTGACTAATTTTATACACCGGTTGTTTTTTAACAAATACTAAATAACCAATTGGTAATGCTGGTAGAACATAAATAGCCCAAGCAATTGGCCCCCAGTGGAACATACCATATTGCGTCGCATATTGGAGTGCTTCATCACTCATACTTTTCGCGCCATTTGGTGGAACTTGATAGTAAAAAGCCCATTCAATAACGCCCCAGTATAAAATATCAGAGCCTATGCCTGCACAAAACAGCATTGCAGCCCATGTAAATGTATTAAATTCTGGTTTATCACTTGCTTTACCAAGTGTGACATTACCATATTTACCAAATGCGATATACATTACAAAGCAAAAAATCGCCAGCCCCATAAATAAATATATCGAACCAATTGAATCAGAAATGGCACTATTAATACCAGTGATGATATCTTCACTTGCTTTTGGAAAAGCCATCATAGGTATAACTGCAAAAAGAAGTACAGCTACTGTCCCTATAAAGGTCGTCCAGTCCATAACTTTCTCTTTTTTCAATTGTGCTCCCCCTAATTATTAATTTTATGAATCCTGTTTCGATTTATCTCAAAATGTAATAATTATATTGATTCACAAAATTGACAATAACTAACATTTAATAATAATGCAAATTTCATACAATTTGAAACTTGGCAATTATTGAATATTTATATAATTTTTCCCGTAATAAACAAAACCTTAATAGCGCTAAAACAACAGTGTTAAGTTACGATTTAACGAATTTAACAAATTTTACTAGAATGGCATTTAAGAATATTTATACGTTATTAACGAATATTTATTTATTGTAAAACGCTACCAAAAAGTTAGACTTCCTTCCCACTAAAATACCACTTTTTTCTTTCAACTTTTTTAAAAAACGGATATGCAACTTTTAGTATTGGTATCAAAATGATTGTTAGGTCATATTCTATCAATATATTTTTCTAAAAAATTGCTTTTATTAACTTTCAATTATGTACCTAACCTAAAAAGAAGCCAAGGCAACGCATGTTACCTTGACTTCTAATACATATTCAACTAACAATATATTCAATCATACGCGCATGCGAGAGTGATTGTTGTACATCTATAATACGTTGATTTAAAGAACCTTTATATGGTAAATCAGGTTTGAATAAGTGTTGTATAAATAGCCCATCTACTAAAACGTCAATGTATGATAATAACTCTCGACGTTCTGCACAATCATTTGCTAAATATTCATATAAAAATCCAGTCCATACCCAAATTGTCTTTGTATTTCCAAAACGTGCTCGAAATGCTTTGACAAGATTTAATGTAATATCCAAATTACAAAATGGTTCGCCACCTAATAGACTTAGCCCAGATATATAATCATGATCGCAGTCATCTAATATTTCTGCTAATATTTCATCAGTGTATTTCTCGCCATATCTGAACTTTTGTGAGGCTTTGTTGTAACATCCAACACAATTAAATGGACATCCTGATACATAAACACTGCATCTTACTCCTTCACCGTCAACAAAGCTATTTGATTCTATTTTAGCAATATAACCTTGTCCTTGTTTAATGTCTAAAAGTGTCATTCTTTAGGCGCTTTCATATGTTTTACTCGTGCGCAAATTTCTTTATGACGGCCTTTAATTACTGGACGTTGAACTGGATTGCCTAAGTAACCACATGTTCGTTTAACGACATCAACTGTTTTAGGATTATCATTGCCACAGTTCGGGCATTTAAATCCTTTTTCAGTTGCTTCAAAATCTCCATCGTAATCACATTCATAACAATGATCAATCGGAATATTTGTACCTAAGTAACCAACTTTGTCATAAGAGTAGTCCCATACCGCTTCTAGTGCTTTCAAATTGTGTTGCAATTTCGGATACTCACAATAGTGAATGAAACCACCACTCGCATAATAAGGATAATCTTTTTCAAAATCTAACTTTTCAAAAGGTGTAACATCTTTACGTACATCATAATGGAAAGAGTTTTGGTAATATCCTTTATCTGTAATGTCTTTAATATCTCCAAATCTCTCTTGGTCTAAACGACAAAAACGATCCGTTAGCGATTCACTCGGCGTACTGTAAATACTGAACCAAATGTCATATAATTCTGTCCATTTCGTTTGATAACGTTTCATTTCTTTAAGAATTTCAAGCGTAAATGCTTTTGCTTCTTGAGATGTTTCCCAGTCTGGACCATAGAAAACAGTAGCTGTTTCATACAACCCTATATAGCCCATTGAAATCGTTGCACGTTTATTTTTAAATAACTCAGCAACATCATCTGTTTCTTTTAATTTATAGTTAAATGCGCCACTTTTATATAAAATCGGTGCGTTATTCGGTACAGCATCTTTCAAACGATTTATACGATAAAGTAATGCATCATGTAACACATCGATACGTTCATAAAAGATTTCCCAGAATTTTGTCATATTACCAGCAGATTCTAATGCCATTCTAGGTAAATTAAGCGTTACAACACCAAGGTTACAACGACCATTATTTTCAAAATGACCTTCCGCATCTTTCCAACTTGGTAAAAATGAACGACAACCCATTGGCGCTTTGAAATCACCTAATATTTCTACGAGTTTGTCATAATTTAAAATATCTGGATACATACGTTTTGTTGAACACTTTAATGCTAGTTGTTTAATGTCATAGTTCGGATCTTGCGGACTAAAGTTGGTTCCTTTTTTAATTGAAAATACAAGTTTTGGGAAAATCGCTGTCGTGCGGTCTTTTCCTAAGCCTTTGATACGAGTATTTAAGATAGCTTGTTGAATTTTGCGACTTAAATGATCTGTACCTAAGCCGAATCCTAATGTTACAAAAGGTGTCTGTCCATTAGATGTATATAAGGTATTAATTTCATATTCTAAACTTTCAATCGCATCATTGATGTCTTTAGTGACTTGTTGATCAACATAACGGTCGATTTCAGATTCTTTGACAAATTGCTTTGCGATATTCCTATGTTGTTCTTCATTATGTCGTGCATATGTACTAAGTAATTCGTCAACGCGGTCAACCGTACAGCCACCATATTGACTGCTAGAAACATTGGCTATAATTTGTACAAGCTGCGCTGATGCAGTTTGTATTGATTTTGGTGAAGTTACATTCGCGTTGCCTATTTCAAATCCATTATGTAGCATATTTTTAGCATCTATTAAACAACAGTTTGTTAACGGTTGGAATGGATGATAATCTAAGTCGTGAAAATGTATGTCCCCTCTTTGATGTGCATCTGCAACGTGCTTTGGTAATAAATGATTTAATGCGTAAGATTTAGAAACGATACCTGCTGTTAAATCTCTCATTGTTGAAAATGTATCACTATCTTTGTTGGCATTTTCGTTAACAATAGCAGGATCTTTAGAAATCAAACCCGTTAATGCTTCTTCGATTTGATTCATTTTACCCCTTCTTCCTATATATTGTGTCTACTCATTACGTTATACCACTATATATAGTATTTTCAAATTTTTATTAGTCTGTTAACTAAAACGTCACAAAGTTATTAACATTTAGTGAAATTCATATTTCTACACAATTATTTCATTAATTTTTAAAATTGTTCTCGAATCGTTCCGTCTTTCTAGCATAGTTACATACCATCATTTCATTTTGCAACGTGACCATAGTTTCTATTTTTTCATACTTAAATCGTCACAATGCCCATCAACATCGCAATTACTAACATCACGATGGCGAATCCCCAAATCCAAAAGAATGCATACTTAATATACGTGCCCATGTTTGCCTCTGCTAAACCAATTGCCAACCATAAGGCTGGTGAAAACGGGCTGACAAATGTACCTATAATATTCCCTATGACCATTGAATAAGCTGTTGATACAGACGGTACACCAAATTGCCCTGCTGTTTGTTCGACGATTGGTAACACAGCAAAATAATAAGCGTCTGTGCTAGTTAGTAAATCTAATGGTACACCAAGTAAACCTACAATAATATGCAAGTATGGCCCTACTTCTGCAGGAATCACTTTGATTAAATTCGTCGCAATCGCTTTAAGCATACCGGTTTCATTTAGTACACCTAAAAACATACCTGCTGCAATAATCACTGCAGCCATCATTAATGCATTCGGCGCATGCGCTCTTAATCTCTCCATTTGTTCATCCACTGATTTAAAATTAATAATAAGTGCCAATGAAACACCTATCATGAATGCAAATTCAGGTGGCGCAATATTCATTAACATCGCTAGAATAACAGCTAAAGTTAAAGCTGTATTCACCCATTTTATCCATGGTTGTGTTCGTGCACGTCCTTTTACAGGAAACCTTACATCTTGATCTCGTTCATATACTTCAACTAATTTATGTACATCTATATCTTGTGTTTGCGGTAATTCATTTCTCTCTATTGCTTTTTTGATACGTTTTTGTTCTTTAAATCCAAGATATACCGCAAATAACATAACAAGAATGAAACCTATTATTTGAATAGGTATTAATCCATACCATAATTCATTGACACTTTTGGCTTTTAACACTGCAGCTACACGAGCCATTGGACCTCCCCAAGGTACCATGTTCATAATCGCCGCGCTTAATGCTAATAGTAAAATCAATAAATATTTATTCATATTTAACGCTTTATATAAAGGTAATAATGCAGGAATAGAAAGCAAAAATGTTACCGCACCGGCCCCATCTAATTGGGCTATTGTGCCAATTAAAGCTGTCATTGCACAGACAATGACGACATTGCCTCGTGTCATTAATATTAAGCGTTTGACAAGCGGCTTGAATAAACCACTATCATTCATGATGCCAAAGAAAATAATGGCAAAGATAAACATAATAACAACGTTGATGACTTGATCTAATCCTTTAGCAAAAAATCCAACCAAATCTGTCACACTATATCCTAAAATCATTGCCCCTAAGCAAGGTATGATTGTCATACCTACAACTGGATTTATCTTTTTGGCAATGAGTAAACCTACAATTGAAATAATAATAATGAGCCCCATTACTGTTAACCACATATTATCACTATTCATATTATTTTCTCCCTCCACTTTTAATACAATTTACATAATCCCCCTCTTTAACTTAAATATAATAATTAATATAATTTTTTATATTTAAGTTAACTCATTTTATCAAAAATTTCTTTTTTGTGTAACTATCAATAGTGAAGTTTGATTTTCCTACTTGATAACATGGCATGACTAATCCTTGTATATCCTGTCCTGTATTTCATTTTGATTTATCATTTTTATTATTGCTTTCTATTGCACAAAAAATCTGGCTAAAGGTCGCTATGATAGTAACGACTTCAACCAGATTTCAATTTATCCATCTATTTTATTAAGTTTGTTCTACGTATCTTTTTCTCTATTGTAATATTCATATTTAAAACGCATATCATTATCGCTTAAATACTTCATTATTAGACTATTCACAAAGCCGCCCATGTCTTAATTTCAATGATTAAGCGTTAAAGTTAAAATAAGAAGACTTACCTTAGACGGTCCGCTATTATTGTCTTACATCCAACCACGCTAAAAATTGAGCTTGTTTGTCATGATTTAAATATTCTTGTGACACAATTTGTGACAGTAACTGTTGCTTTTCGTTATATGTTATATCTAGTAACTTTATTTTCTGTCGGCAAGTATATAAAAAGTCGATATACGAACTGTATGATGGTGGATATAACGCCTCAAGCTCTGCCATAATTGATTTTGTCAACTTAGGACTCGCACCATCAGTTGATACACTGATAGTTAGCTTGTCGCGGTGTAGTGCACTTGGAAATACAACATTGCCATTTGATGCATCTCCAACATTATTAAAAAGGGCATGCTCAGGTAAGGCTTGTTTTACCGCTTCATTGACACGTGGCTCATTGGTTGCTGCAATAACTAGATACGCGTCTACAATATCGCTTGGTTCAAACTCTTTTTCTTTCCATATGACGACACCGTTATCTACCATATTTTGAAGTTTTTCAGTGATTGTCGGACTGATGACCGTCATATGTTCAACGTATTGACTTAATGTTTGTGCCCGACGACTTGCAACGACGCCTCCACCAACTATGACGACATTTTTATTTGTTAAATTTATCATTAATGGCATATTCATGTTGAGCAACATCCTTTATATAATTTTACATCATTACACCTTAAAATATTTAACACATTGAAGCATTAATAAACATCACGTTGATAGCGTTGTTGTTGTTTCATTTGACGCAATATCGTCTCAGCTTCGTCTTGAGAAATATGACGTTCTTTTACCAATACATCTTTAATGGCTTGATGGACATCCTTCGCCATACATTTTTCATCGCCACAAATATAGATTGCTGCGCCTTGCTCAATCCATTCATTGAAACGTTCACTTTCTTCCATTATACGATGCTGTACATATTCTTTGTGTTCTTGGTCTCTTGAAAATGCTAAATCTACGCGTGTTAAGTTTCCATTTTCAAGCCATTCTTCTATTTCTTCTTCATATAAAAAGTCAGAACTACGGTGTTGATCACCAAAGAACAACCATGTTTTTCCAGTCATACCAAGTTCTTCACGTTCTTGTAAATATGCTCTAAAAGGAGCAATTCCAGTACCTGGTCCAATCATAATAACCGGTATATCTTGCTTCATCGGAAATTTGAAGTTCGGATTTTTCTTCAAATAAATTGGTACTATATCGCCTGGTTTAATACGCTCAGCAAAATGAACCGAGCATACACCTTTTCTCTCACGTCCATGTGCTTGATAACGAACCGTACCAACGGTAATATGCACTTCATCTGGCGTTGCCATAAAACTACTAGAAATCGAATACTCTCTTGGTGGTAATTTTCTAAGGATTTGATACATATTCTCAGGTTGTAATTCTATAGTTGGAAAATCTGTTATTAAATCTATAAAGTCCCGATTTATAACATATTCACGCGCCCATGACTCATCTTGAATACGTTCAGATAATTCTTCATTGTCAAAATAGATATCTGCATTTTTCAATAATGGCAATGTTAATTTAGTAAATTCAAAATGTGATGTTAGTGCTTCAACAATAGGAACTGTATCACCATGATCATTAATTGGCACCGGAGATTGCGGATCCCAACCTAACATGGATATTAGTTTTTCAACCAATTCAGGGTCGTTTTGCGGTAATGCTACTATACAATCTCCTGGTTCATATGATTCACTAAAATCATCAAGTAAAAATTCTATATGTCGTGTTTCTTTATTTGAATCGGTACCATTTAAATTGATATTCGCTAAAACTTCTGCTTGGTATGGATTTGATTTAGAATATTTCTTTTCTTTGGCAGACTTAATTGATTCACTTATCACCGATTCACTTTGAATACCTTCTGATGTGGTATCAATCATATTAATGATGTCTGCCATCCACTTTTCTGCGTCTTCTTCATAATCAATATCACAATCTACACGCTTACATATACGCTCAGCGCCTAGATTTTCTAGTAAAGCATCTACATCTTTACCGGCTTGACAGAAAAATTCATATGTTTGATCACCTAAAGCTAGTACTGAATATCTCACATGATTTAAATTAGGTGCGTTATCGTCTTCTAAAAATTCAAAGAAATCCCATGCATTATCGGGCGGTTCTCCTTCACCATGAGTAGACGTAATAATAAATAAATCTTCTAACTGTGCGATGTTTGTCGTATCATATTCATCCATTGACATCAAAACAACTTGATGTCCGATATCACTTAATCGTTCTGAAAATATTTCAGCCAATCGCATGGCATTACCTGATTCAGAACCGTATAGCACAGTGACATGACGCTGATTAGCTTCGATATGTGGCTCTTTATTTTGTAACATATACGTTGTTGAAGTTGCTTGTTCTTCTGATATTTGTGATTGTTGCCACACTTCTGTCTCTAATTGTTGTTGATTACTATCACTTGTCGTATCGCTACTATTAGCTAGTAAAAACCCACTAAGCCATTGTTGTTGGCTCTCTGTTAATGTTTGCAGCAGATTGTTAATCTCTGTAACTTGTTTTTCTGTAAATGGACTATTAGATGTATTTAATTTCAAATATTTTCACCTCAATAAACTTGAAATAGATGATTGACTCATTTTTTATCGATAGTTTAGTCAATTTTTTAATATGTATGGTATAAATTAAAACAAACTTGAGTTGTGTCTGATAGTTATACTTACAAATATTTACAACCTTCATGTTGCTTGAATGACACAGTAATTCAGACAAAACTTTGATTATGTCGTGTCAGTTATTAATGCATACAGTAATGCATCGTTGTTATTTTTTATTTACTATTTATTATGTACCAAATCAGCCTTTCAGTAAAATAGGTCAAATTACTGATTTTCTAAATATAAAATGCCTCCTAATGACATACTATTAGTACATCATTAAGAGGCTCTTGTGTTATTTGCATACTAAGCGCTCAATTTTAAATTTAAGATGAAGATTCTTGCAATAATATTTCTATATTTGCCGATATATCCAATGGATCTTCCATTGGCAAGAATCGATTTACAACATTGCCTTGTCGATCGATTATAAATTTTGTGAAATTCCATTTTATTGGGGACCCAAAGATTCCTGGTTGTTCATTCTTTAAATGCGTAAATAACGGATGTTCATCGTTCCCGTTCACAGATATTTTAGCTAGCACTGGAAATGTAACACCAAATTTCTCACGACTGATTTTCAAGATTTCTTCATTAGAACCTGGTTGTCGATTGTCAAAATTATTATTCGGAAAACTCAACACTACAAACCCACGATCCTTATATTTTTGAAACAAAGTCTCTAGTTTTTTCAATTGTTCGCTATATATACATTCTGTTGCAGTATTAACAACTAAAATCACTTTACCTCTAAATGCTTCTAATTTATAAGTTAAGCCTTTATAATCACTTACTTCGATATCATACACATTTCTATTATTCATAAGACACCCCTACACAGCCTTTTTTATATTGAATATGTTCTTTTTAGAATGTTCTGATAAAATAAGTGCGCGTTTACACCGCGAATACACATTATATAGCGCGATACATTTTTCAAACACACGATAAATAATGTTCGAGTTTATGTTGTTGCTCAACCTATCCGATTTACCGTCTTTTTTCACCTGTCTTACTTTATTAAAATAATCACATTGTATAGCTGTATTAGTCCAGCTACAATATCTTTCGTTATAACCCCTCATTATAATCATCCTTATTTTCTATTTTTAAAAAGACAATTAGACCGCTCTTTAAACTATAGATTAATACTTAAGTTAAACTCATACATACTGATACCATACGTTAAATCTAACAATTTAAAATTCGTTATAACTATGGATTAAAGAGCTGCCCAACTCATATAATCCTTAAAAACTTCACATGTGATTGTTTATTAAGCCCTCCTTTATCTTATTAAGTATCCTTATAACCCTTTTAAAATTAAACTGACACACTCATACATTGTTACATGCGACGATAAACGTCATATTATTGCATATCATTAAAACAAGTCACTTTGTATCGTGTGCGACCGAATACATATTAAATCATCAATAATGATTATTCAATTATTAAAAATAAAAACGAACATTCTATATAGAGTTTCCACTTATTGTTTTTTCAGCATTGTCTACATTACTTAACATTCGTGTTTGTAAGTAATATTGACCACCAATATTTAGACACTTTATAAGTATGCCATTCATCATTTTTAATCATATTATTTTTCATATTGATATTTCTATTCATATATTTCTGATTGTATATTTAGATATAATCATTTGTTATTGGAAAATATATGAAACAAATTTGACTCATCTTTTTCAATATCTAAATGACACGATGCATGATTTTTGAATTTTGTAATTAATTTCCTTTAAAATTAGACTGAATTATGACAATTTTCAAACATTTTAATGTGTAAATCATTGGCAAAATATACGAATTGCATTTAAATCGTCAATTTACATATATTTTTGCGTAGTAATCAATCGTTATCATTGTTATTTATCGTTACATTACTTCGAGTATCAGTATGTATTTCGGGCTTCGTTTGATAACGACATTTCTTTGTGACATCGCTTCATCAGTGCAACAATAAATACAATGATTTCGTGATGTTAGTTACCCATTTTATGTGTTGCATAAAATATGTTGTTATAAAACATTTTAAATCATTTTATATAAACAAGCTATACATTTTTGATATTTCAAAAATATAACTTGTCATACAAGTAAAAAAACCGACAAGACATTTTATCTTATCGGTTGAAATTTGTTATTGTTATTTGTAATGTTTTTAGGTTTCTTTTTAATATAATATATTTCAGTGAAAATACATGATTGATTATGATTTCACTGAAACATGGTTAATTACGTTCTTGATGAATAACTTTAGCATAAATATAGGAAGTTATTTTGTACATCGCCATATATAGAAACGAAATTATAATGACAGCTAGTACGTAACTTGTTAAAAATATATGATAGTTATTAATACCTATCATATTTAGTAACGTATATACAATGTTACTAGAAATTAATGTATGAATCAGTGCTACTGTTATTGGTATTGCGAACAAGAAAGTCATTTGATTTCGTGTTATCTTTGCTATTCTTCCATTATCTAAACCAAGTTTTTTCATAATGTCATAATTGTGCTGATTTGCATAGGCTTCTGAAACTTGTTTATAGTACATCATTAGAAATATTCCAATGACAAGTACAATTGATACTACGCCACCTACAAATATTAGTCCACCTGTCAGACGATCCCAAACCATTAGCATTTCTGATTTAGAATTTATTGACGCATCGTATTTTTTCGATAGTTTTTGTATTTGTGATGTTGTTAATTTCGTCTTTCCAGATACATTAAAGTTTATCGATATTGTCGACTTCTTTTGTTCATGTGCATAAAATCTTTTTACTTTTTGTAATTGATTGTTATCTTTAACAATTAAAACCATACTATCTTGAATCATCATCAAATTTAACGCATGTGCGTCAAGTTGTTTCACTTTAAAGACTTCATTATTAAGACCGACCTTAGACTGCTTTTTAAAAATAGGTACATTCGTAATCATACCTATACTTTGATTGTCTAAGTGTAATTTGTTTTGGTGATATCGATTATAATCTTGCACAGTAAGTGCTGTGATCATTACTGATTGCTTAGAAAATATCGAGCCTTCATTACCAATGAAGTCTATTGGAATATCATCACTAGCCTGTTTTAACTTGTAATAAGCACGATTCTTTTCTAAAGAAGCTCTAAATAATGTCGTTTCATATACTTTGAAGTCTTTTGCATTAACCGAACCCTGTATATCACGTTTAATATTCTCAATCATTTGTTGACGTTCTATTTGCGACTTAGAATTGTCGTTAAATGACAAATCATAATCATTGGTAATCAATTTCATAATGGTATGATTCATATCGCGATAGGTTGTTAATGTCATTGTGAGCGTTACAATCAAAAATGTACACAGCAAAGTGATCGTTGCAAGACTGACTGCATTCATTTTAAGACGTACACGCATCCCAACTACCACAAAAAAATACCGTGGATGATAGTAAACTTTTGATACCTGCTGCAATATACTAATAATTATTTCACTTATACCTACAAAAAATGCATAAGTACCGATAATAACGAATCCTATGACAATCCATATTTTAAAAAAGGCACCAAACGTCGTATCTTGTTGTAATGCAATAAAGTAGCCTAAATATAGTGCTGCGCTTCCTATAACAATTAAAACGTAACGCAACCATCGTGATATGACACTGGAATCAGAACGATGTTGATAAGTTATCGGTCGTTGAAAATTTATACTGAACAAGTTGAATATAAGTAGCATGCCCATTAATACAGCAATGATAATCAAAGTAATAAACATCGCTACAGAGTCAAATGGATAATACCTTAACGTCGCAACCTCACTGCCCATTATTTTCTGTATAAACAAGAAAAATATCGCACCAAGTAAGTATCCGCCGGCAATACTAACGACTGAAATTATCATAAATTGTAAGATAGTTTCCATCACTACAATTAAACGCATACTTTTCTTGGTCATGCCCAATGTCATAAAAATGCTAAACTCTTTTCGTCTTTGTGACATCATAAAGTGATTTGCATAGAAAATAAAAATAAAAGTTAAAAGCGCCATAAAAAAATTAGCTATGATAATAAATGGTACTAGGAAGTCATTCTTCTGTTTTATGTAGCTATTTAACCCAATTGACACAAGCGTATATTCAATCATGAATAGTACACTTACCGCTAAAATGAATGGAATGATTACAAGTCGCTGCGTAATAAATTGACGTCGCACTATGTGCCATAACAATCTTAACTTCATATATTGACACTTCCTCCATTCACAAGTGCTAAGCTATCTGTTATTCGTTGTTGAAAAGCTAATTGACTTTCTTCACCACGATATATTTCATGATATAGACGCCCATCTTTAATAAAAATGACTCGCTCTGCATAAGACGCATCGATATTTGAATGAGTTACCATTAAAATTGTCTGTTCCAATTGATGAATCTCTTGAAATAACATCATCAATGCCTTTGATGTTTTTGAATCAAGTGCACCTGTAGGTTCATCGGCTAGTAAAATCGTCGGCTTAGTAACTAATGCACGTGCAATGGCAATGCGTTGCTTCTGACCCCCTGAGATTTCAGAAGGATACTTGTTTAAGAATCCCTCTAAATGTAATTGTACTGTCAACTGATGTACCCTTTGTTCTATATCTTTTCGTTTAGCACCAGCTAAAATTAATGGCATCATTATATTTTCTTTATTCGTCATTGTTGGTAAAAGATTAAAATCTTGAAAAACAAAACCTACCATTTGTTGACGATACAATGCTTTACTTTTATTTTTCATATTATTTAAATGTGCGCCATCCACAATAATGTCACCTTCAGTTAGTCCATCAAAAGAAGCAATTAAATTTAGTAGTGTAGACTTCCCTGACCCAGACTCACCCATAATTGCAACAAATTCACCAGCTCCAACTGATAAATTCATTTGATTAAGTGCTGTCGTAGCATTCAAACCTTTACCATAAACCTTTTTTACATGTTTCACTTCTAGCAACATGGCATGCACCTCATTTCTTTGTTAGTTCTATATTAAAACAAAAAAATACTAATAACATTTAAATTAGTGAAAAAATGTTACTAGTATGCTTACAATATTGAAAGTTTTTATTCATCTGGAAATTGAATCGTAAATGTTGTACCCTCATTTTGTTTAGATACGACTGAAACAGGATGGTTTGTGTGAGTTGAAATTTGTTTTACGATAAATAAGCCAATCCCACTTGAGTTACTTTGACGCTGGCCATTATAACCTGAATAGCCCTTATCAAATATTTTAGGCAAGTCCGCCTCACTAATACCGATACCATTATCTTTTACATATAATTGATTGGATTGCTCATCAAATTCAATCCATATATCTTTACCTCTCGCATACTTAAGTGCATTATTTATTAATTGTTCTATCATTAAAGAGGTCCATCTAACGTCAGTTAATACTTCGTGATGACAAGGTTCATAATGGATTTTTGTTTTTTGATCAATAAACTGTATTGAATATTTCATAATAATTGGGCGAATGATATTGTTAATCGAAATTTTAGTGACAGAAATATCAGAAGTTTCATTTAATAACTTTAAATAACTAAGTGCTAAACTTGTATAGTTATCAATTTGAATAACCTCTTGACGAACACGATTCACAACATTAGGCTCATCTCTTTCAAGTAACAGTTGTGCTGCAGTAATGGGTGTTTTCATTTGATGTACCCATGTTAAAAAGTAGCTCTCTACATCATTTTTATATTCAATTTGTTCATTTTTAAGCTGATACAACGCATTTTCTAAGTTTTCAATTTGTTGTTGTTGGCTTATAGTTTTTACAAAACTTAAATATTTAATACCTATGAATATGAGTAATAATAATAAAATAACGCCAAGTGCTAGTAAATATGCTTCTAATGGCAAATGATACAGGTAAAACATTAAGCCAAATAAAGCAAAAATAACTATGACTATTGCTATTTCCTGAGTAATACTTTTAAGAAAGGTCATTGCATTCACCCTATACTTTATATCCGACATTTTTCTTTGTAGTAATAAAATCATTAACGCCAATAGTATTTAATTTTTTACGCAGGCGCGTCATGTTAACAGCTAATGTATTGTCATCTATGAAGTTTTCTGATTCCCAACATTTTTCAATTAAAGCCGTTCTACTTACATATTTATCTTCATTTTGAAATAATAACTTTAATATTTGTAATTCAGTCAAAGATAGCTGTATGTTTTGTTCTTGATACACGACTTTTGCTTCATCTAATATTAATGTACAACCTTTAACCGTCATCGAATCATTAGCTACTGACAAGTCATAAGTTCGTCTCAATAATGCTTGAATTTTGGCAATCGTTAATGACAAGTTAAATGGTTTTTCGATAAAATCATCTCCCCCCATTTGTATTGCCATAATTTGGTCCATATTATCAATACGGGAACTAATAAATATAATTGGCACATTAGATGTTTTTCGGATTTCTTGACACCAATGAAAACTATTTAACGTTGGCAAATTAATATCTAGCAATACAAGCTGAGGTTGATGTTGGTTAAAGATAGACAGTATATCATCAAATTGTTCAACGACAATAACACCGTAATTCCATTTTTTAAGTTCAGATGCTAAACTTTCTGCTATAACAAAATCATCTTCAACAATTAATATTTTCATCTATAATCTTCTTCCTTCAATTGAATTATCCTTTGTTATCTTTTTGTTCTTTAGCCTGTTGCAATGACAGCTCTTGATTTGAACTTTCCATGTCATTTGTATTTTGATTTAGTGTATTTGCTTTTTCTTTCTCGAGTTGCTTTTTCTTCGTACGTTTACGCTCTTCTAAAATAGACAACACTATAAAGAATATGATTAATAATGGAGATAACATTACTAGTATCATTTTTCCACCTCAAATTATATTTAATTCTATATTTTCACACGCTTCTATTCTAACGCTTTCTATAACAAATTGTCATATATATTCATTTTTTGTTATTCTAAATCACTCTGTTTACATATTTTTAACTAAAACTACATAATTGCTCAAAATTCCTCTTTTACACTGAAGACATAGTCATATACTCAGGAGGATGTCTTATGTTATCAGTTAAAAAAGCCACAAAATTTGCAGTTGCTAACCTTATTATCGTGTCAACAGTTTTCAGTTCTATCACACCTGCAATTGCGCAATCCGATAAAAGTTCTAAAGATGAAAGTTTCGCGGTTGGTAATACTAAAAATCCTAAAAATGTTATCTTTTTAGTTGGCGATGGTATGGGTCCATCATTTAACACAGCTTATCGTTATTATAAAAATGATCCACATGCCAAAGAAATGACCCCTACTGCTTTTGATTCATATTTAAAAGGCACAAATCGTACATATTCAAATGATCCAAAACAGAATATTACTGATTCTGCAGCTGGCGGAACAGCCTTTAGTTCTGGCCATAAGACATATAATGGTGCCATCGGTGTTGACAGTAACAAGCAGAAAGTAAAGACGGTGCTTGAACGTGCAAAAGAAAAAGGGAAGTCGACTGGTCTTGTTTCAACAGCTGAATTAACAGATGCAACACCAGCAGCATATGCTGCACACGTGACTTCTAGAGATGATAAAAACGAAATCGCTAAACAATTTTATAAAGATAAAATCAACGGAAAGCATAAAGTTGATGTTTTATTAGGCGGTGGCGCTAAATATTTCGGTAAAAGTAATGGCAATTTAGATAAAAAATTCAAAAAAGATGGTTACGACCTTGCCACGAACAGTAAGGAGTTATCAAAATCTGATAAAGATAAAGTTCTTGGTTTGTTTGCAGATAAAAATATGCCACTTGCAATAGATGCTTCTAAAGACGAACCATCATTAGCTGATATGCAACAAAGTGCACTTAGTAAGCTTGAGCGTAATAAAAAAGGTTTCTTTTTAATGGTCGAAGGTGCTTCTATAGATAAATCAGCGCATTCTAACGATATTACAGGCGTTATGTCTGAAATGGAAGGTTTTGAAAAAGCATTCGATGACGCCATTCAATATGCTAAGAAACATAAAGATACACTTGTCGTTGCAACAGCAGATCACTCTACTGGTGGTCTAACAATTGGTAAAGATAAAGGATACGAATGGAATCCTCAACCGATTAAATCGATGAAACACTCTGGATCATATATGACAGAAAAAATGGCTAAAGGTGAAGACCCTGAAAAAGTTATTAATGAAGGTTATGGCTTTGAATTTTCACAAGATGATATGAAAAAGGTTAAAAAAGAGAATAAAAAGTTGCAAAAATTACTTAAAAAAAATAAAGATGAAAAATCTGCAGATGTAGAAAAACAAACAAAAGCCTTACAACACGCTATTCAGAAGCCAGTAAATGATAAATCTTATACAGGGTGGACTTCCGATGGACATACAGGCGAGGATGTTAATACCTACGCTTATGGACCTAGATCAGAATCATTTAGTGGTAATATCGAAAATACAGAAAGCGCAAAAATAATATTTGATATATTCAAGTAAAGCATAAAAAAATTCCCGAGCACTATAACAAGGTGTTCGGGAATTTTTTATGGTTTAATTTAGTACTCAATGTTAGGTGCTTGGTTAACACGTTCTTGGTATTTTTTAAATGCGAAGTATAAACCGCCAACTAATGTTAAAATAACTGCTAATTTTTTCATCATTCAAACTCCTTTCTAAGATGTGTTGAAACTGAGTTCAATTAAATTATATGTTTTTATTATACACTTTTTGACATATTTTTTAAATTTAAGAATGCGAAGATTTTTAACATTTCTGATGCTAGCTTTCTTTTTCATCTTTCAAATGCTTAATAAAATCAAAGCCAAGTCGCCCTTTAGCCAATGCTTCCATCACATCATACCAATCCGAACCGACTTGTTGATATATATTTTGCAATAATTCATCTTGCGCCTTGTTCAATTCAGCAATGAGTTGATCGCCTTTATCCGTCGAATATAATTTTTTGACACGTCGATCAGTCTCTAAAACTTTTTCAATAATGAGACCTTGCTCTTTTAATTTTTGAAGTGTTGCATGTGATCCTTGTTTAGAAATTTCTAATATTTCTAGTAATGATTTAATAGTAATACCAGGTAATTTATTGATAAAAAACAAAAAACGATGATGCTGACGACTCATACCATACTTCTCTATAATTTCATCAGCGGTAGTAATAAACGTTTTATATGCAAAATAAAACAACATATGCTCATAATCGTTTTTATTGGTCGACATGATGATGACTCCTTTCAAAGCGTTAACCTCATTATAATAAAATTTATAATGTAAGTCATACAAATGATGATAAAACTATAAGCTAAATCTAAGTTTCACGAGAAACATTTTTGTGTATCAGCAAATTGCGCCAATCATATTAATACAAATTTAATTTAAACACTTAGAAATGTTAGTCGTGCGTAAATAGTTTGTATCTCTCACTCTGTGTATTTTGATGCAATCACATATTTTCCAGGAAATAATTAATCATTCACCATCCATGTTATAGCACGCTTAATCGCTTGGTCCCAATATGCATAATCATGATCTCCTGGTCCATCTTCAAATTGATAAGGAACATTTTTGCGTGATAAATAATCGATAAAATCTAAGTTGTCTTGATATAAAAAGTCTTGTTTACCACACATAATGAGCAATTTTGGAATTTGTTTATCTTCAGCTACAGCTTTGTCTAGCAAATAATACGGATCATGTTCAGTTCCTTTAACACTTGAAAGATTGCCAACTATGGCCTCTTTTGAAAAATCATTCCACTCTAGATCCATTAAATTTTGCGCTTCAAACACAGCAGATAATGGTACAGCTTTGGCAAATTTATCGCCTTGTGTTAATGCAAATTTAATTGTGCCATATCCTCCCATAGAGTGACCTGCTATAAAATTGTCATCACGCTTTTTGGAAAGTGGAAATATTTGATGAACATAATCATATACTTCCAAAATATAATCATAATAGCTATGACCATATGCCATGTTAGCATATGCGCTATGATCCACATTGGGCATAATCACAGCTAATTTGTGTTCATTCGCATACCTTTCTATGCTTGTATATCTCATATATGTCGTTTCATCACTTGATAATCCATGTAACAACATTAAAGTTTTTAATGGTTTAGCAGTTGTATCGTTATTAAAGAAGCTTTGATCTTCCGGTAAAATGACTGTCAAATTTTGATGCATACCAATTGTTGGTGAATGATAGTTTAATGAAATATAAGCCATACGTCATGACCCCTTTCTAATTCTTCTTTATCAACATTTTACGCTTAAACAATTCACTTTAAAATCATTTTCAACAAAAAAACCGAATACAAATGTATTCGGCCTAAAAAAGTATTTACGCTTTTTCTTTATGATCTTGCTTACGTTTTCTAAACAATAGTAATGATCCTAATAATGCCATCATTGCACCAAATAAAGTTGCATTTGTGTTTTCGCTCTTATCTCCTGTTTCTGGTAAATCATCAGTTTTGTGTTGTTTTGATGCCTTATTAGAATGGTTTACTTCACCTTTAGGATTTGATGGTGCTTTCTGTTCATTATTTGGTGGTGTAACTCTTGAATCGGAGTCACTATCTGAGTCTGAGTCACTGTCTGAGTCCGAGTCACTGTCTGAGTCTGAGTCTGAATCGCTATCTGAGTCCGAGTCGCTGTCTGAGTCTGAATCGCTATCTGAGTCCGAATCGCTGTCTGAGTCTGAATCGCTATCTGAGTCCGAATCGCTGTCTGAGTCTGAGTCGCTATCTGAATCTGAATCACTATCTGAGTCTGAGTCGCTATCCGAGTCTGAATCGCTATCTGAGTCTGAATCACTGTCTGAGTCTGAGTCGCTATCTGAATCTGAATCACTATCTGAGTCTGAGTCGCTATCCGAATCTGAATCGCTGTCTGAGTCTGAAT
>NZ_JACVZO010000028.1:0-37157 GCF_017151845.1 Staphylococcus sp. EG-SA-17 | reverse complement strand
CTCAATCAAATAACCTCCAATCGAAGATTGAGTTAAGACATGATTATATAATTTAAAAAAGAAAAAATGTAGGAAAAACAGCATTTTCATTTCGCCATTTTCCTACATTTTATAACCGCCATTTACAACACTAGTATTTTCTATCATTACATTAGCTATTAGTACTAAGAGAATACTTTTACAAACTGTATTAATAAAACGAATTGTTTTAAAGTGCTGCTTACCTTTAATCATATTGGCAATATTTAAATTTAGTAACATTAAGAAAGTCCATAAATTAATAACACTAATCGTTAAAATGAAAAGACATGAAAGCAGAACTATTCTTAATATGAATAAATCTAAATTACCCGTGTAATTTAATATCCAAAGTACACTTGTAGTTAAAAGAATTTGAGTTATGATTAACGTTACCCAATACGTGCATTTCTTTGAAAAATTTTCGAAAATTATTTTTCTTAATGTAAAACCATTTAAATACTTAATCGCATACGCTTTGAAATTAATGTTCTTTTCGAAAATATAATAAATAAAATAAACGATTAAAAGTGAGGATAATGGAACTACTATATTCATTTGTTTAATGACACCAACGGCAATCATCATATGATCTATTTTGTATGATTCAGCAGTAACACCATATTCTTTTAAAAAATTTATGAATTTAGACACGTCAAAATTTTTGTCTTTTACAAAATAACTCCCTTTGATATCTTTTTTTAATACTTCGTCGTCACTTAAATAATGAATGTTATATTTAGCATTAAAAGGAGTGATAGTTGTTGCTTTTGATTTATTAAATACATATATATCTTTATCTACGTTTTTGTTTGTATAATTTGAAGTTGATTTATAGATTGCTACGTTCTCATTTTTAGCGAATTGATTTATATGTTTATAAATCTCATTTTTACTATATTTTTTATTCCAGTCAGTTACTGCTATAGGGTATTTAGTATCAGGCAATATTTCTTCGTTTTCTTTATATGTATAAACAAATAACAATATAGCAATCAGAATGAAGATTGTAACATCAAGTATTAATTTGAACCATTTCATGTTGTACCTCTTGCGTTGTTTATTTTCTATGATTTTTTAGTATTTAATAAATGTTATAATACGCTCTATTGATCCAGCAATTATGTTTAGTAGCTGATGCTTTTGCTTTTACACCAGCTCTTGTATAACCACTAAATGATCTATATTTTCCAATAGCTGTTGCACCATGTCCTTTATGACCATGATAATAATAAGACCAAACATACTTACTGCCGACACCGTGACTCCAAGTGCCTCCTTCTGCGTATTCTGTAGATGCATAAGCTGCTGTTGATAATCCAAGTGCTAAAGTTAAATATAATATAGTGCCAAAAATTTTATTCTTCTATAAAAACACCTCTTCATATTTAATCTATATCTCTCTATTTAAATTATACAGAATTTTCTGAATATTTCAAGATGAATTTATTTGCTACAAATTTCAACTACTTCATGTTAAATGGACATCAAAGTGTAATTGTATTATTATTAAATTGCGCAGTGCATAAATAGATGATATACAGGAACATGTCGCCTATTGAACCCGTTAAAAGACGGTGACTAAATGAGGTTTGCTTTAACCATTATTCTTTGTCAAAGTTTGGAAATGATGGTTATTTTTTATTGTTTAAATTAATTATTGCGACTACTATACCAATGAAAGTTTTATTAATATATGAACTTCATTACATATTCAATAGAAATCACTTATTTATAAGTACTACCATATAATCATAATTGATTTCTACCACAGTATGATTTTCCTTTCAAATCTGACATGTTTAGCAGGCAATATACGAAAAATACTTCAAAATTTTGTTACACATCTAATAAACATAGACAATTAAATAAAAGATATGTTACTATAAAAATGTAAAAAGACGACATGCAGTAACATGTCGCCTAATGAGCCCGTTAAAAAGACGGTGACTAAATGAGATTTTCTTTAACCATCATTCTATGTCAAAGTTTTGAAATGATGGTTATTTTTTATTGCTTAAATTTATTATTGCTACTACTATACCAATGAAAGTGACGATAAACATACCGAAACTTAACATTAAATGTAATGCGTTTGCAATAGATGTCACAATAGGCTTTTCCTTTCAAAAGTGTTAAGTAATGCCATAGGCACCACCCCCCTTTACTCAGATAGCCACCATCAATTCAACTTGCTCGAAAAATATTACCACTATAATGAAGCATGCCTCGAATCTTCGTATTGCTATTCTTAAGCAAAAAAGCTTTTCTTAGAACACAGACGTCTAAGAAAAGCTTATTTAAGCATTAAAAATTAATAACAATATAATAGCTACAATTTGCGCAACGGATGTTGTTGCTATGCGTCGAGTATACTCATAACTTAATGATAATATCACTTGTGCAACAAATATAAATGTTACTATCCACCAATTATCTAAATAAATAAATAATGAACTAGAACAAATTGCAGTTATTAATATAGCTACCCATTTCGGTATTGAAAAATGTGTTAATTCTTTTTGTAAAACAGTTCTCATATATAACTCGTGACATGGAATGACAAAAAGTAAAGTTACTAACATTTGCCACTTCCAATTGACACCTGTTCTTGCTAATTCTTTAATTAATGAACTATAACTTAAATTAGAAGTTATAAGTGAGAATAAAAGTTGAAGCATAATTAAAATAATTGCCGTAATAATACCAACACCAATTGATGTAAGCAACCGCTTAGATTCAATATCTCTTTGATAAAATACATAACTGATACCAGCAATTAGCATTATACCTGTATATAAATACCAGTATTCTTGGTGTTCGCCCCACATAATAAATAATATGAGATGAAATATAATGAAACTTATAATAAACCAAGTTAAAGCCTTCGAGATTTTATTCATTATAACTTACCTTCTTATTCAACAATCTTATATCGTTTATGATTGATAACAGTTTTTTCCGGTAAATCAAGGTCATTAAAATTTTCCATAATTGTTAAGTCAACAATAACAGAGTTATCGTTGATTTTTTCAACACGACCTCTTAATCCATCCATAAACTCAACAATGTTACCCACTTCTGCAACAGTCATTTTAAGTCCTCCTTAAATCATAACTAAATTATATTGTACTAAAATTCACTTAACAAATAAACTATTAACAATCAAAAATAATAAAATGTAACTTTAAGCCGATATTTAGAATGATTTGTGAGTATATAATTGGCATTTTGAGCAAAGTTAAGGCATAAATAAGTAGAGAATATATATAGATATAAGGGAGAGATTGTAATGAAATTCATTAGTAATAATAATATTACAGATCCAACTTTAAACTTAGCAATGGAAGAATATGTTTTAAAAAATTTACCAGCAGAAGAAAGTTACTTTTTATTTTACATAAATAGACCATCTATCATTGTTGGAAAGAATCAAAATACGATAGAGGAAGTAAATCAGACATATATAGATGCTCACAACATCGATGTAGTTAGAAGAATTTCTGGTGGTGGCGCTGTTTATCATGATACTGGCAATTTAAACTTTAGTTTTATAACAGATGATGATGGCAACAGTTTCCACAATTTCCAAAAATTCACTGAACCAATTGTTCAAGCATTACAATCTTTAGGCGTAAATGCTGAATTAACTGGTCGTAACGATATTCAAGTTGGACAAGCGAAAATCTCAGGAAATGCCATGGTTAAAGTTAAAAATAGAATGTTTAGTCATGGTACGTTGATGTTAAATAGTGATTTAGACGAAGTTCAGAATGCACTAAAAGTTAATCCAGCTAAGATTAAATCAAAAGGTATTAAATCTGTTCGTAAACGAGTAGCAAACATTCAAGAATTTTTAAATGACCCTTTAGAAATTGAAGAATTTAAAAAAATCATCTTGAAAACTATCTTTGGAGAAACTGAAGTAGAAGAATATAAATTAACGGATGAAGATTGGGAAAATATTGAAAAGTTAAGTAACGACAAATATAGAACTTGGGAATGGAATTATGGTAGAAACCCTAAATATAACTTTGAACGCGAGGAAAAATTTGAAAAAGGATTTGTACAAATTAAGTTTGATGTTAAACGAGGTAAAATCGAACATGCAAAAATTTTCGGTGATTTCTTTGGTGTCGGAGATGTCACTGATCTTGAAAATGCATTAGTTGGCTGTCTACACGACTTTGAGCATATAGAAGAAGCACTATCAGAATATGATTTATATCACTATTTCGGTGACATAGTTAGACATGAATTAATTAGATTAATGTCTTAAACGATTAAAGGACTATTCTTACATGTATGAGATGTTAAGAATAGTCCTTTTATGATTGCGTTATGGAATTCGAATCAATGTTATTCACCGAGAAATGCCTCCAAATTTTTGTATTCTGCCGTATATTGATTAAATGCTGCTTCATCTTTATTGACGAGTGCGTCATCTATAAGTTCTATGAGCTGTCGTTTTCTTACCTCTCGAAGTGCTTCATTGATAATTAATTCAATACCCAAATCATTGACGGTTGTGACAAACGCTTCTAAAGTTGTATGTTTAACATTAGTATTGTATTTCATAGAAACCACTACCTTTCTTTAATTTATAATAAGTATACATTTTTCTAATTTTGAAATCAATGAATATTCTGACTATTAGTTAAAAATTATTGTACATTTTCACCAAAATAATAACTTGACAACTCAGAATTTTATTATAAAATATCTTTATATCATTAATTGAATTTTTATATTAATGTTTTAAAACTTAATAAAGCGAGGTTTTGCTTATGTATTCTCAAAATATTTATGTGATACGCAAAGGAGACATGGTTATTCGACCAGCATTTGATGATGACGATCAAAGAAACGGTAGTGAAATAATTCGGTTTGACAAAACGCGTATTCAAAATCCTTTTAAAGTCCAGAAAATCATTGAACGCTCTTGCAAATTTTATGGTAATACTTATCTTGGCAAGAAAGCAGAGACAAACCGCATTACTGGCATTTCTAGTAAACCACCTATTTTACTAACACCATTATTTCCAACTTATTTTTTCCCAACACATTCTGACAGACAAAATGAAAATATTTGGTTAAATATGCATTATATCGAAAGTATTAAAGAATTAAAAAATCGTAAATGTAAAGTGACATTTATTAATAATGAATCAATCATTCTTCATGTTTCATACCACAGTTTATGGCATCAATATAACAATTCCATTTTTTACTATTACATGGTAGATAAACAATCTCGCATGATATCAAAAAATCCCGACCAACCAATAGATTATAATAAAGCCACATTGAATGTGTTTGAAGCATTGACACGCTATTCTTTATTTGAAGATAAATAAATTGTTTATTTTTAAAATATGCGGAATGTTTTATAAATATAGTGTAAATGTTCTGCATATTTTTTTAAGGTATCTATTGCAAATTAACTTAATCTTGTTATAATAATATTTGTGCTTGATATTCAAACACATACAAATTAATCCACAGTAGCTCAGTGGTAGAGCTATCGGCTGTTAACCGATCGGTCGTAGGTTCGAGTCCTACCTGTGGAGCCATTGGAAACGTACTCAAGTTGGCTGAAGAGGCGCCCCTGCTAAGGGTGTAGGTCGCGAAAGCGGCGCGAGGGTTCGAATCCCTCCGTTTCCGTTACTTGCTTAAATGGTATATACCATTTAAGCTTTTTTGTTTACTTATATATATAATGAATGAGATTTTCACTGTTCTTTTATATCAATTTTAAAATTCTAAAAACCTTTCCTAGATAATCTTCTCTAAGAAAGGTTTTTAGAATTGTTAAACTTATAATTAATTTATTACATAGCAATATTTACCTGTTTTTAACTACAAAATTATCACTACATGAAATACGATAATTCGGATCTCTTAACTTCTCTGCAATTAATGTACTCATTGTTTCATCGTATGATTCATGTATAATAGCATTTTTCAAATAATTCTTGTAGTTACGATAACAATAGTCAGTCATTGTAACTCTATAACTCTTAGTCAAATCAATTTGATCTAACATTACTCGTTGCCCAGGTTCTTGATTCATATCAATCTCATAATTGAATCCTTGCCACATTGTACATAACGTTTCATCAATAATTGTTAAGCTTAATTGCTCGTTAACAAAATCTAAATGTGAATAACTATACTCCAATATATCTTTGATATTTTGACCACTAATTGTCATATCCATTGGCTTATCTGGATATGGGTATGCATGATACAAATCTTCATTTCGAATCTGTCCACTCAACCCCTTCTCTCCGTTCATAGGCACGTGGACACATGTTATATCATTATCAAATGCAAGGTGAATTGCATCATGTAATAATTGCGAAAATGGATGTGTTTGACAGACTAAATCTTGTAACCCATTTACTGATAACATCAAACCTTTATCACTTATGATTTCCTGTGACCAATAAGCCACTGCTTTTCTATCATAGAATGTTAAATCTAATAATTCTTGATCCTCTTCATACTCATTTAAGTCAATCACTTTAGAATCAATACTTTCAACATCATAAGTTGTTGTTCTCTTTTTAAAATTAATCGAAAGATGTACAAGCTCTTTTGCATCTTGACCAGCCTGAACATAATACGTTTCATGATCTTGACCTACTATTGTTTGATGCTGATGAGCTGTAATCATTAAATCTATAACACCGAGTTCTTCCATTAATTTTTCAGCTTCATTCGAACTTGCCTTTTTATTTTTCGTGCTATTACTAATTTTATTCAATCCACCATGATAAATTACAATCAATAAATCTGGCTCTTCAACTTCATGGATATATCTAATCCATCGTTTTGATGCCACTAATGTCTTTTCAATAGATACATCTTGTTCCATTTCAGAATACTCATTTTCCATTAAACCATCTGCTGTGACGCCTACGATAGCAATTTTTAAGTCACCAAAATGTTTAATACAATATGGCGTTGAAAAATATGGCTCCTTAGTAACATTGTATTCAATATTTGCTGATAACCATGGAAAACGTGCCAAAGCAATTGAACGAGTTAAAAATGATAAACCAAACTTGAATTCACTTGGACTCACACCGCTAGCATCATAATGCATTCTGTTCATCAACTTTATCATTGGATGTCGTTTATAAGGTGCAACAATAGCATAATAATAGGCCGCTAACGATCCAGCTAAACTTCCGCCACTATCTAATAAAATGACGCGATGATTTTGTGCTCTTACTTGGTTAACATAAGTACCAGCTCTATATATATTTGAACCATAATCACCATTTAAGAAATGACTATGCATATCTGACGTAGTTAAAATCTCTACATTAATGTTTTCATTTTTTTCCATCATGTTACACCTCTCATTGTTACTAGTTTACCATTTTCAAAACCAATCGTCTTATAAAATAAGTTAAAAATACAAACTAAAAAAGCAATCTAAGTTCCAGTTAAAATCTACATTAACTAAACTTAGATTGCTATTATATTATCCTATTTGAATACGTTCTTTTGGATAATGGAATTTATCTGGTTCTCGACGTCCTGCTATCATAATGATAAATGATATTAAGCCAACACGTCCTATAAACATGAGTACCATTAGTACGACCTTGGAAATATCACTAATATCACTTGTGACACCAAGCGATAGTCCACAAGTTCCAAATGCAGACATGACTTCAAAAAATACTTGTAAAAATGTAAGCTTACCATTTTCAGTAGCTGATATAATTAGCATTCCTAAAAATGTTAAAATTGTCGCCATTGTAAATACTGCAAATGAACGTTGAATATCCATAATGTGTACTTCTCTATTGTAAACTTTAATGGATGTTTTATCGGCATTATTACTAAAGTTAATTAAAAACAAAATTAAAATAGCGAATGTTGTTGTACGAATACCGCCACCAACCGAACTTGGCGAAGAACCTATAAACATTAAAATACCCATGATAATATTCGTAGGGTCACTTAGTGTTGTCACATCAATTGTTTGAAGACCCGCACTTCTTGTAGTCGCTGATTGAAATAGCGAATAGAATAACGATTGATGCCAACTTAATCCTTTGAACGCATGGTTATGTTCAAATAATAGAATGGCTAATACCCCAACAATAAATAAAAATAAATATGTTGATGTCGTAATTTTAGTAAATAATGAAAATCTAAAATTAGTAACCCTATTTTGAATATAAGCTTTAACTTCTAATAATACTGGGAAGCCGATTGATCCTAAAATTATTAAAAATATAACTATCGCTTGTACAAAATAATCATGTGCATAAGGAATTAATGACTTACCTGTAATATCTAATCCACCATTGGTAGTGGCAGAAATAGAAACAAAAACACCTTGCATGATTGCATATTTTAAATCTGGATTATCTCGATAAAAGTAAAATGCTAATAACATGGCTCCTACGAGTTCGATTACAAATATTGATTTTACAATATCAATAATCAATTTGACGGTACCACTCATTGTGTTTTTGTTATTATCTAACATAATTAACTGACGTTCTCTAATTCCAATATGTTTACCTAGTACCACCCATAACATCGTACCAATTGCCATGACGCCAATTCCACCAATATTTAATATCACGAGGATAATTAATTGTCCAAATGTAGAATAGGTATCGACAATACTTATCGGAGACAATCCAGTAACACTAATTCCGGATACGGCAACAAATAATGTGTCAATTGGATTTACTTCTACACCTGGTTTATGAACATACGGTAAGTTTAATAATAAAAATGCAATGACAATTGCGACGATATAGTACAATACAATACCTTGTTGAGGGCTTGATCTTTTTAAAAACTGGCTAAAAATTGACACGTTGTTCACCTCAACATTATTTTAGTTTAATATTAATTTCTTTCTCTTTACCATCTCTATAAATCTTCGCTGTAATTGATTTCAAGTCATCTTTATGACTAAATATAATCTGCCTAAAGCGTAAATCATCTTCTAAAAGTTTGCCATCTAATTCTGTAATTACATCACCTTTTTTCAGACCAGATTGATCCGCTAAACCATTGTTGTCAACTTGATCTACAACAACACCGTTCTTAACTTTTCCTGGCAATTTAACTGCTTGTCTTTCAAAACTATTTAGACTGGCAATATTCTTCATTTTAACACCTACATCGGGATAGTCAATTTTACCTTTTGTTTCTAAACCTTTTACAATCTTTTGTACTTCATTAACAGGTATTGCAAATGACATGTTTTCAACGTTTGGCATACTAATTTTAGCTGCAACTACACCAATTAATTTTCCTTCTCTATTGACGACAGCACCACCCGAGTTACCTGGATTTACTGATGCATCAATTTGGAAAGCTTTCATCAACATATCATATTTATTATCTTTATCGAAATCAATAGGAACATTTCTGTTCAGACCTGAAATAATACCTTCAGTCACAGTGCCTTTAAAGTCTACACCAAGTGGATTACCTACGACTAATATTGGCTCTCCTAACACTAAATTATTTGAATCTCCAATAGCTATCTCTTTCACTGAACTGTCTGAAGAAGTTGCTTTAACAACAGCTAAATCTGACCATTTATCTTTACCAAGCACTTTCCCAACAACACTTTTATTATTCGAGAAAGTTATTTTTTGATTTTCTTTATCACCGACAACGTGTGCATTCGTAACAATATATAACGTATCTCCAGATTTTTTATATACAACACCTGATCCTACTTCGTCTTGAGATGCTTTATCTTTAGGTAATGATGAATCTTTTGATGTTTCATTTTCAACTGTAACGACCGATTTAACTGTGTTATTGGCATTTTTCATCGTTGTCGTATATTTTTGAGCATCTGTATCATTATTATCATTCATGCGATCATTTTTATTCACATTATTAAAAATGGCATTCAAAATAACAATTAGAATAATAATACCCATTAGAATAACTAATTTAGGCCAATACATCATCCAAAACTTTTTCAAAATGTCACTATAATTATTATTTGTAGCGCGCCCTTTGTTCAAATTTGATGTAGCCTTTTTTTGATTATTATTTGCCGATGTCTTTGTATTTGTTTTTTGACCGTTTAATTTATCATGGTCATTAATAGAAATATTTCTTTTTTCAGTGCTACGATGAGATGCACTTGACTGACTTTGATATCCCACCGTTTCAGACGAGTCTGCATTTTGTTTATGTTTATCTTCAACATGAATTTTTTCATCAAGTTTTCGATCGTCATCTGTTTTTGATAATGATGGTGTATTGATATCATTATCAGGATTATCGTCAACAATATGATTTTCTCTCATAACGTTATCTTTATCATCACTTATCGATGGTGTATGATGACTTAAATCATTTTCATGATTAGACTTGTCATTTTGTTCGCTATCACCATATGTATAGGTTTTTGTTTGCTCATTTTGACTTTGCTGTCTTTTCAATTTCTGTTCTTCCGGCAAAGTTAATGGCTTCTGATTATTTACTTCATCATCAGATTCCGACAATTTTGGTACTGTATTTGATTTGTCTGATATTACTTCAGATTTCAGATTACTACTTTTATTTTCATCTGAACTGTCTTTTTTTATTTCCTCTGTCTGCATCGAGCTGTCTGAATCAGTTCTTGAAGACTCAAAATCAATTCTAGTCTCTTTATCATGTTCTGAAGGTTTAGAAAGTACATGTTGCTCTTCATGACCAACTTTGTTTTTATCTGAACTTAGCTTTCTCATGTCAGTTGATTCTATTTTATCGGTTGATTTAGTTGATAAAGTCGCATCAGAATTTTGCTCATAATATTTTGATTTCTCTGTATCTTGGTCCACTGAATCTAATGAATTTTGTTTTTTAAATACATCGTCTGTTAAATAATGATCTCTGCTATATGCTGACTTACTATCCTGATTACTTTTACTTTCTTCAGTTTTATTCTCATTAACATCACGGTTTCTCTGTTCTAAATGCGATGATAAACTGTTTTTAAAACGTTCGTGCTTATCAATTGAATCTTTATGTATTTGCTTATCTGCTTTTTTTGATGTTGTATGATCTATATTTTGTTTATCTTGATGTTGTTTTAAATTTTCTTCTCTGTCTTCGTTGTGGAAGAATTCACGACGCTTACGTCGGTACTGACTTTTAGGAATTACATGTTTTTTACCAATATCCACTAATGTCCACTCCATTCAATAAAATCACTTTTCATTATGACACATTAACACTTAATTTGCTTTAAAATCTATATAATTTCTATTGAAAAAATGCTAAATATAAAAGGCACATTTTCTTAATGCTATATCGCATATTTTGATTCATATTCTTCAAAATCCATTTTTCATAAATCACTCAATTAAATGAAAAAGGACAACCTTAAACTAAATTAAGATTGTCCGCTTCACATCAATTATTTATGCGATTTTTTATTTTTAACAACTGAACCTAACCAACCGATAATTACTAATCCAATTAGTACTGTCCAGAAAATAGATTGCCATAATACGCCATGTGGGAAGTGCTCAGGCAATACAGCGATGTCTGGGTGCGCTAATACCATGACAACTAATTTAACACCTACCCAACCAACGATCGCGAAGGCTGCACCTTCAAGTCCTGGATATTTGTTTAATAGCTCTACAAACCATGTTGCTGCATAACGCATTAGAATAACACCAATCATTCCACCTAGGAACATGACTACGAACTGACCTAAGTCCATACCACCAAAGTGAATACCAACTTTAGGAAGTGTTACAGCAATAGCTAAAGCAGCAAGCATAGAATCTATGGCAAATGCGATATCTGCAAATTCTATTTTCAACACAGTTCCCCAGAATGATTTGTTACTTGCTTTAATCTCTTCACCAGATTCATCATAATGATGATCATCTCCAGCTTCAGGACTTTCAATTTCTGGGTGTTTAAAGAACTGCCACAGATTTTTGATTGACATATAAATTAAGTAAACCGCTCCTGCAGCTTGAATAAACCAAAAGTTCGCGATAATACTAATTAAGAATAATGCTAAAAATCTAAATACAAATGCACCTAACAAACCGTAAAACAAAGCTTTTTTACGTTGTTCGGGTGGTAAGTGCTTAACCATTACAGCCATAACAATCGCGTTATCTGCTGCTAATAAGCCTTCTAAAAATACTAAAACGACAAGTACCCATAAATAAGGTAAGATCAAACTTGGATCCATTAACATGTACAACTCCTTTAAATAAATAAGTTAAGTACAAACAAAAAGACCTATGCTAAATAAATAGCAAAGGTCTCACTAAGCAATTTAAATTGCCCACTTTACCGGAAGATATCTTCGTAATGACGATAAAGTGTCGAATCATTTATACGGTCATGATTCTTAAGTTACTCCCCTCTGACAAAATGCCATAGGTTATTCATTTGATACATCATAGTATACCTTTTTCTTTTAAAATATACAATTTATTTTTCTTCAACGAAACAATTATTTTTAATGTAACAAATTCGATTATACAATTGAGCTGTTAAAGTAAACTATACAATTTAATTTCAGGGAATTTCTCTTCAAACCATCTTGTTGCAAATTCATTTTCAAATAAGAATACTAAATCGTCATATCTATCTTTCACTAAAATCGATCTTGATGTGTTCATCTTATCTGTAATTTGGTCTTCATTTTCAATCCAACGTGCAATTTTACGGCCTACTGGCTCCATAACAACATCAACATTATATTCGTTTTTCATTCTATGTTCGAAAACTTCAAATTGTAACTGACCAACAGCACCTAAAATAATTTGGTTTGTGTGTAATGTTTTATAGTATTGAATCGCACCTTCTTGTACTAATTGTTCAATACCTTTATGGAAATGCTTCTGTTTCATGACGTTTTTAGCAGAAACTTTCATAAAAATTTCTGGCGTAAATTGTGGTAAATCTTGGAAACTGTAGGTTTGTTTTCCACCAACTAAAGTATCTCCAATTTGATAATTACCAGTATCATATAGTCCAATGATATCGCCTGCTACAGCATGATTCACAGTTTCTTTATCGTCTGCCATAAATGACGTTGAACGTGTGATCTTTTGCTTTTTATTAGTACGTTGCAAAGTAACATCCATACCACGTTCAAATGCACCACTAACGACACGCATAAAGGCAATTCTATCACGGTGTTTAGGGTCCATGTTGGCTTGAATTTTAAAGATAAATCCTGAAAATGAATCATCAAACGGGCTTACTTCAACGTCTTCTTTTGTTTGTCTCGCATTTGGCATTGGCGCAAAATCAACATATGCATTTAAGAAATTTTGTACACCAAAGTTAGCTAAAGCTGAACCGAAAAATACAGGTGTTAAGTCTCCACTCAACAGCGCGTCATTATCAAAGGCTTCACCCGCTTCTTCAACCAACATTAATTCTTCAATCGCTTGTTCAAAAGCACTATCATTTGTAATTGCATGATCTTCTTCCAACTCAAAATCATCATTCAAATGTAATATATTTTCTTCATCTCTAAATGGTTCAATTGTTTTAGACTTTCTATCAATGATGCCAAAGAAACTTTGTCCCATACCAATTGGCCAATTCATAGGGTATGTTTCAATATTTAATGTCTCTTCGATTTCATCTAATAATTCAAATGGTTCTTTACCTACTCGGTCTAATTTATTAATGAATGTAAAGATTGGAATACCACGCATTTTACAAACTTTAAATAACTTCAATGTTTGTGGTTCAATACCTTTTGCACAGTCTATGACCATGACAGCACTGTCAACTGCCATTAATGTTCTATACGTATCTTCTGAAAAGTCTTCATGTCCTGGTGTATCTAAGATATTGATTTTATAATCATCGTAATCAAATTGCATTACTGAACTAGTTACAGAAATACCACGCTCTTGTTCAACTTTCATCCAGTCACTTGTCGCAAATTTACCAGTCTTCTTCCCTTTAACTGTACCCGCTTCACGAATAGCACCACTGAAGTACAATAGTTTTTCAGTTAACGTTGTTTTCCCTGCATCGGGATGTGAAATAATCGCAAAAGTCTTTCTAGACTCAACTTCTTGCTTTAAGTTCATTAGTCTTTCTCCTTTTTATATGTTTCTATCCAATCTGTTAGTTGTGATGCAATCGATTCTGCCTCTTCCTCTTCTTTAAAAACAAACAATTGCATGAGTATTGCTTCAAAACAAGTTTCTTCATCTAATGTCATTGCCATCTGATATGACCAAAACCAATCTGGTATAGCAATGATTATCTGGTTATTTAATGCTTCGAATAAATAAACATCAATAGTTTTACCTTCATCAATAAATCTTTTATTGATCAACAGGGCCACCACCGAACTTTTTGTAAGCTGCTTCAAGGCCAATTAAATCATCTCGATGTGGCACCTTAATATGCCCTGGCATGATTTGATATGGTTCTCTTCCTTTTGATGCTAAAACGACAGTATCCCCAGGCTCAGCTATGTCAATTGCATGTTTTATCCCTTCTGCACGATCATCAAATTCAATATAGTTTTGATGTGTTGCACCTTTGGCTAATTCTGCCGTTAACATTTTCGGGTCATCATTTGCCGGATTATCCGGTGTGAAAATGACATAATCTGCACGACAGGCAACTCGCCCCATTTCAGGCGTTTTAGTTAAATCACGTTCGCCTGCCATACCAACTAAAAATATCAACTTTTGCTTTACAAAAGGCTGTACTGCATCGATTAATTTGTTCATACCATCAGCTGTATGTGCATAATCGATAATTAAATCAATAGGTAACGAAGGATCTAAAACTTCTAATCGCCCTTCAACAGGTTCTAAATTTTCAACAGCTTTAATAATCGTTTCTAAAGATGTACCTTTACTCCACACCGCAATCATTGCCGCCATAATATTAGAAATATTAAACTTACCAACATAAGGCGATTTTACTGGGTAAGTTCCAAAAGGCGTTACAAAATCAAAGCTGACACCTTGTAAAGATTCTTGAATATTTTTAGCCATAAATTGGGCTTCCTCATCAATTCCATAACTAAATACTTCATAAGGCGTCACTGTTCTTAAATACTCAGAAAATGAATCGTCATTGTTTAACACGACATACTTTTCTTTCGACAAATCTTCACCTAATTGACTAAACAATAAAGACTTCGCGTGTCCGTATGCTTCCATTGTGCCATGAAAATCTAAATGGTCTTGTGTTAAATTTGAAAATATTGCAACGTCAAATTCAACGCCTCGCAGTCGTCCTAATACTAAGCCATGGCTTGATACTTCTAATGTCATAGATTCAGCGCCTGCATCAACTGCTTCTTTAATTTTCTTAGTTAAAGAAACTGTTTCTGGTGTCGTATTTGCACCTTTTGTCTTTGTTTCATTAATTTGGAAACCATTAGTTCCTAAATATGCACTATTTTTTTGTAACTTTCTTTGAATTAAATGAATCATCGTCGCAATAGAAGTTTTACCATTTGTACCCGTTACACCAAATGTCACTAACTGATGACTCGGATAATCATATAATGTGTGTGCTAGAATACTAGCTACTCTTAATGTGTCCGGCACAACCACTTGTGTTACGTTAGCTGGTAATGATTGTTCTTTATTGACCACTACCAACTTACACCCTTGATCAGCTACATTTTGACAGAACTTATGACTGTCTACAGTATATCCAACTGAAGCGACAAAAATGCTACCTTCTCTCGCTGTACGTGAATCAGTAGTGATATCATCTATTTGTTGTTCTAAAGAACCCAATACACGCTTTACTTTTACTTTCTTAAACAACGTACTTGCATCCAAACTGAACCGCTCCTTTTTCTACAATATGTTTATTATACACGTTTTGTTGATGTTAATAAATTTATAATTTCACTGTTATATCCTACTAATCAGCATTTTCTAATTTCTACTATTAAAAATAAAACATACGGTATTATGAATTAGTTTTACAATTATGGCTCATCTTAAATTATTAAAACCATCTTGTAACATGGTATAATATCATAATTGTTTCCAAAAATATGCTATAATTGTATACTGGATAATTTTAAATATACAAATAAAACATAGAACAATAAATTGCTTTATAAAATAACGTTTTATTTTGTATCAATTCATCTATTGATTAAAATTGCTATAAATGTAACGACTTTGTGTCTTTATTTCTTTTATAATGCCGTAAAATAAGTTACACTTAAATAAAATTTTCAAACTAACGGAGGGTGGCTATTAATGGTTACTCAAAATAAAAAGATATTGATTATTACTGGCTCATTCGGTAACGGTCATATGCAAGTTACACAGAGTATCGTTAATCAACTTAATGATATGAATCTAGACCATTTAAGCGTCATTGAGCACGATTTATTTATGGAAGCTCATCCAATTTTGACTTCTATTTGTAAAAAATGGTATATCAATAGCTTTAAATATTTTAGAAATATGTACAAAGGGTTTTATTACAGCCGCCCAGATAAACTAGACAAATGTTTTTACAAATACTATGGACTTAATAAGTTAATTAATTTATTGATAAAAGAAAAGCCAGATTTAATATTATTAACGTTTCCTACACCAGTTATGTCGGTACTAACTGAGCAATTTAACATTAATATTCCAGTTGCTACAGTGATGACAGACTATCGCTTACATAAAAACTGGATTACGCCGTATTCAACAAGATATTATGTGGCAACAAAAGAAACGAAACAAGACTTCATAGACGTAGGTATTGATCCTTCAACAGTTAAAGTGACAGGTATTCCTATTGATAACAAATTTGAAACGCCTATTAATCAAAAGCAGTGGTTAATAGACAACAACTTAGATCCAGATAAGCAAACTATTTTAATGTCAGCTGGTGCATTTGGTGTATCTAAAGGTTTTGACACGATGATTACTGATATATTAGCGAAAAGTGCAAATGCACAAGTAGTTATGATTTGTGGTAAGAGCAAAGAGCTAAAGCGTTCTTTAATAGCTAAGTTTAAATCTAACGAGAATGTATTGATTCTAGGTTATACCAAACACATGAATGAATGGATGGCATCAAGTCAACTTATGATTACGAAACCTGGTGGTATCACAATAACTGAAGGTTTCGCCCGTTGTATTCCAATGATTTTCCTAAATCCTGCACCTGGTCAAGAGCTTGAAAATGCCCTTTACTTTGAAGAAAAAGGTTTTGGTAAAATCGCTGATACTCCAGAAGAAGCAATAAAAATTGTAGCAAGTTTAACGAACGGTAATGAGCAATTAACTAACATGATTAGTACAATGGAACAAGATAAAATTAAGTATGCTACACAGACAATATGTCGAGACTTACTTGATTTAATCGGTCATTCATCACAACCACAAGAGATTTATGGAAAGGTTCCTTTATATGCAAGATTCTTCGTTAAATAATTACGCTAATCATAAAAATTTCATTTTAATGCTTATTATCTTATTTTTAATGGAATTTGCGAGAGGCATGTATATCCTAAGCTATATTAATTTCTTGCCAACAGTTACATCCATTGCTGTAGCAATAACGTCTCTAGCATTTTCAATACATTTTATTGCTGATGCATCTACAAACTTTGTTATAGGATTTTTACTGAAAAAATTCGGCACAAAAATCGTTTTAACGACTGGATTTATTTTAGCATTTACAAGTTTATTTTTAGTTATTTGGTTTCCAGCATCACCTTTTGTAATCATATTTAGTGCTATGATGCTCGGTATTGCAGTTAGTCCTATTTGGGTCATTATGTTATCCAGTGTTGAAGAAGATAAACGTGGCAAACAAATGGGCTATGTTTATTTTTCATGGTTGTTAGGCCTATTGGTAGGTATGGTTTTTATGAATCTACTTATCAAAGTGCACCCAACACGCTTTGCCTTCATGATGTCTTTAGTCGTTTTAATTGCATGGATATTATATTATTTTGTCGATGTAAAGTTAACAAATTATAATACTCGTCCAGTTAAAGCTCAATTGAGACAAATTGTTGATGTGACAAAGCGCCATTTATTGTTGTTCCCTGGTATTCTTTTACAAGGTGCCGCAATTGCTGCCCTAGTTCCTATATTACCAACATATGCTACTAAGGTTATTAACGTAAGCACAATTGAATATACTGTTGCAATCATTATTGGTGGTATCGGCTGTGCAGTTTCGATGCTATTTTTATCGAAACTAATAGATAACCGCAGCAGAAACTTTATGTATGGTGTTATTCTAAGCGGATTTATTTTATACATGATATTAATTTTTACTCTATCTATGATTGTTAATATTCACATCGTGTGGATTATCGCTTTAGCTATCGGTCTAATGTATGGCATCTTATTACCAGCATGGAATACCTTTATGGCACGATTTATCAAATCAGATGAACAAGAAGAAACTTGGGGTGTTTTTAATAGTATCCAAGGATTCGGCTCAATGATAGGGCCATTATTTGGCGGATTAATTACACAATTTACCAACAATTTAAACAATACATTTTATTTCTCGGCATTAATCTTTTTAGTCTTAGCTGTATTTTATGGAAGCTACTTTATAGCAAATAGAGAAAAAGCTAAGTAAGGTTAAAACGTATTTTAAAATAAAGAAAATGGTCATTTTTATTACATTCAATAAAAATGACCATTTTCTTATTAATTCAAACATACTACGATTAACAATACTATTATGTTACTTAAGCTAATTTAAACGTTTCAATAACTTTCCATTTATCTTCGTCATCGTCAAAACGTAACAAAGTTAATTCATCGATAATTTCTTTATGGTCTACCCCAGCTAATGCTACTTGACCAAAAATATCTTCGAATTCTTGGCTAGATAGTCCTTGTGCTATTGTAAAGTGTGGCACAAAAACATGTTCAGCTTCTCCATAGAAATCTTCTCCATTAAAGCGATTAAACAATTCTTCTAAGTCGTCCGTCTTCGCAACTTTAAAGTAAATCACATTGTTCGTTGGTTTGAAGCTAGAAGCTTTTGTAGCATGAACTTCTACTGCTGGTATACCATTAATACGAGCTCTAACCTGTTCAATGACAGAATCTAAATCACCATCTTCAATTTCAAATGGCGCTTTAATTGTCACATGTGGTTTAATTCGTGAATACTGTTTATCATATCTTTTACGGTAAGAATCCACCGCTTCTTGAAATGACTTTGATGGAATTAATGCTAATCCTAAAATCATCTGAATTCCTCCTTTGTTTAACCTATTGCTATTATATCAAATTTCTTTGAAAACCGTTACATTAAAAATAATTCATTATACATCTTTTGCAATTTCGACAAATTTAAATTAAATCAAACAGTAAAATCTTTTATAAATTATATTATAGACCAAACTATATGAAGACAATTCATACTAAATCTACTAATGTAAATTACTCATAATGTTGATCATCTGTGTTTTTACGTAAAAAATACAATAATATATCTGACAGCAATGGTTTCCAATCTTTCCATTGGTGACCACCTTCAAATTCATCGTAATAATAAGTTATATTATATTTCTTAATTTGTTCAGCTAATTCTCTATTCGGTGTTAAGAAATCGGCACGCTTACCATTTGTTGGTAAAGTAAAATCTTTTTCATCTAGACCAATGACATGCCAAATTGTCAATTGTTCTTTATTAGCACATTGATTTAGCTTATCTAATACTTTGTCATCTGAATGTGGACTTAACATTGCTACACGACTAAAAATCGTTGGATAGGTCAACGCCGTTAATAAGGCAATACTACCCGCTAAACTATCCCCTACTAATAACCTTGCATTACCTACTTTCAGTGTAGAAAACGTCGAGTCAATAAATGGCAATATTTCTTTACCGACTGATTGAATAGTTAAATGAGAACGACTTCCTTGTGGATGAAATTCCTCTCTACGCTTATCAACGTCTTCATAATGGAATCCAACAATGATCGCATCATCAATACGCGCTTCTTTGATTAACGATTCATATGTACGTTGTATTCTCCCGAAACGTAAAAAATCTAATCCGTCAAAGCAAAGAATGACATTATATTTAACAAGTTGATTATAAGATTCTGGTAAATAAATACTTATCGTGACATCTCTATTTAAAATATTACTATATAAAACATGTTTATTAATCTTACCAGTTTTAAATTCTGACATAAAAAAGTGCCCCCTAGTAGTTGTATTGTTATTGTACCAAGAGACACTATATTTTTAAAATTCAAATTTCTGAGCACCTAAAATTATCAATGCTGTTTCTTTTTTTATCAAATGATCACTACATATACTATAAACAAAAGTAGATTACTTTTTGGCACGTGCTTGTTTTAAACGTTCTGGATATGTCTTCAACCAAAAGACAGCATTAGGTAATTTATTCGGATCAGGTTGATAAACTGCATTATAACCGTTTCCTAAACGTTTCTTTTGAATTTCATAATCTTTTAAAGCATTTACGGCAGGCTTATGTAAAATCCAAATCGCAATGATATTTAACCAAGCCATTAGACCTACACCTAAATCACCGAATGCCCATGCTACATCAGCTGTTTTAACTGCACCGTAAAATGTAGCGAACAAAATAATCACACGAGCAATATTAATAAATATCGATGAAACTTGATTATTTTGATTACGCGTTAAATAAGCAACATTTGTTTCTGTAATGTAGTAGTACGACAAAATTGTAGTAAATGCAAAGAAGAATAAAGCAAATGCAATAAAGTACGAACCTACGCCAGAGAAAGTAGGATCAAATTGATAACCACTGCCATGGAACGCTTTATCAATGCCGGCTTGTGCATACATCGCAGTACCTGAATAATCTTTACCTGTTGCATTTTCAACATAAATACCGCCATCTTTAATTAAATGCGGTGTGCCATTCGCATTAACCGTACCATCAGTCACATTATATGTACCAGAAATAAGTATAATCAGAGCAGTTGCAGTACATACAAATAATGTATCAATATAAACTGAAAATGCTTGTACTAGACCTTGTTTACTTGGATGTGATACTTCTGCTGCCGCTGCTGCGTGTGGACCTGTACCTTGACCAGCCTCATTTGAGTATAATCCACGTTTAACACCAATCTCTATCATTGCGCCAACGATACCACCAAAAGCAGATTGTAATCCAAATGCTGATTTGAAAATTAATGCAAATAACGCTGGCACTTCTTGTATATTGATACAAATGATAATGACAGCCATCAGTATGTAAATAATTGCCATAAATGGTACAACGGCTGTTGCAACATTGGCAATACTACGTACACCACCAAAAATAATTAATCCCAAAATAACTACAACAATAGCACCCATTAACCATTGTGGAACATGAATCGCATTATGCATAGAACTTGCTATAGCGTTAGATTGCACACCAGGAAGCAATAGACCTACTGAGATAATCGTAACAATAGCAAAGATAATTCCGTAAATTTTACCAAATTTACCACCAATACCATATTCAATATAATACGCTGGTCCACCACGGTATTCATTATTTTCAACTCTCTTGAATATTTGACCAAGTGTAGATTCAATAAAAGCACTACTTGCACCTAAAAACGCAGTAATCCACATCCAAAATACTGCACCAGGTCCTCCTATAAATATTGCAGTAGATACACCGACAATATTACCTGTACCAACCCTGCCTGCTAAAGACATGGCTATCGCTTGAAAACTTGAAATACCATTAGGAGACTTCTCTCCTTGAAACATTAATCGAATCATTTCTTTAAAATGTCTAACTTGAAAAAATCGCATACGCAATGTAAATAGCACACCAGTAATTAGCAAACCATAAACTAATGGCTTACTCCAAACAACCTCATTTAAAAAGGTTACTAATTTTTCAATCATAAGATTCCCCCTATTGTTTAAACATAAAAATATTATACGATTAAGCACGAGACACTTCAATATATTTTTCAGAATATTCTTATAAATATTAATATGATCATTTCATTATTTAAACACGTTTAATATTAAAATAAGTTATTCATATAAACTGGTGCTGTTTGATCCAATTGCAGACTTACGAGTCATTGAAAAGTCTCACAAACTATTGAAAGTAAATATCTTAAAATAGAAAGTGAATGGTTAATTTAAGTATATTTAAAAAATATTAACCTTTTTAAGCACTGCTATTTAGGATATACTAAATAATAACTAAGTTTAGAAAAATAGGAGGAACATCGTTTATGTTAAACAAGGTTTGGTTCCGAACTGGCATCGCTCTGATTATGCTGTTCATTCTCATCAAACTATTTATGGAAGTGCACGAAGTATTTACTCCAATAGCTACAATCATCGGTTCTGTATTTCTTCCATTTTTAATTAGTGGTTTTTTATTTTATATCTGTCTACCTTTTCAAAACTTACTTGAAAAAGTCGGTTTTCCAAGATGGGCTAGTATAACAACAATCATGTTAGCTTTGTTTGCTATTATCGGCTTAATTGTTGCGTTTGTTGCACCAATCATCATTTCAAATATCAACAATTTAATTAGTCAGACACCTGCCCTACAAAAAGAAGCAGAGCAAATTATTAAATTCGCACTAGCTCAAATGGATAAATTACCTGAAGATGTAACAAGTAGAATTACAAATATGGTTAAATCAATGGGTGATGGCGTTACTAATATTTTATCTAATTCATTACAGTACATTACATCATTAATTTCAACCATCTTCTTATTGATTATGGTTCCATTCTTCTTAATTTATATGTTAAAAGACCATGAAAAATTTATCCCAGCTGTTGCTAAATTTTTCAAAGGTGAACGTAAAGTATTTTTCGTAGATTTATTAACTGATTTAAACTTTACATTAAAATCTTACATTCAAGGTCAAGTAACTGTCAGTGTTATTTTAGGTATATTCTTATATATCGGTTATTCAATTATTGACTTACCATATATTCCTTTATTAGTTCTATTTGCTGGTGTCGCAAACTTAATTCCTTTCTTAGGTTCATGGTTATCATTTGCACCTGCAGCAATACTCGGTATTATAGATAGTCCTACTACATTTATATGGGTTTGTATCATTACATTAATTGCACACCAACTTGAAGGTAATATCATTACGCCAAATGTAATGGGTAAATCTTTAAGTATCCATCCTTTAACAATTATCGTTGTTATTTTAGCAGCAGGAGATTTAGGTGGCTTTACATTAGTTCTGATTGCAGTGCCATTATATGCTGTACTTAAAACGGTTGTTAGTAATATTTTCAAATACCGCCAACGCATTATTGATAAAGCAAACAGTAATGTTAAGGACTAATTCTGTGGATGTCTTTTAAGAATATAAGATACTATCTCCTCAAAAGTTGAAACTACAGCTTTTGAGGAGATTTTTTTGTGCATAAAAAAAATCAGTCAGATGAAATATCAAATAATTTTCCATCAGTCCGATTATTATAAAAGCAAAAAAGCTTTGCTCACATATATGATAACGTGAACAAAGCTGTTGAATGATATTATTTAATTGCGTGGAATCCGCTATCTACATGAATATTTTCACCTGTAACGCCACTTGATAAGTCACTTAATAAGTAAGCCGCTGTTTTACCTACTTCTACTTGATCAACGTTACGTTTTAAAGGTGCACGCTCTTCGATTTCTTTAAGAATTGTATTGAAACCACCCACACCTTTTGCACTTAATGTACGGATTGGACCAGCTGAAATTGCATTAACGCGAATATTATCAGGACCTAAGTCTAATGCTAAATATTTAACATTTGCTTCTAAGCTCGCTTTAGCAACACCCATCACATTATAATTTTGAACTGCGAATTCGCCACCTAAATATGTTGTTGCAACAATGCTACCACCTTCTGGCATTAATTTTTTAGCTTCATGAGCCACAATTGTTAATGAGTAAGAACTAATGTCTTGAGCTAACAAGAAGCCTTCACGTGAAGTTTCAGAAAAGCGTCCGCGTAAGTCTTCCATATTAGCAAATGCGATTGAATGATATACACCATCAATATTGCCAACATCTTTACCAATTTGCTCAAAACCATTAATAACCTCTTCATCGCTTTGAACATCAATTTGATATAAGTGCGCTTCTGGTTGATTTAATTGTTCTAATAATTTTTCAAGCTCTTTACGGCTACGTTCTTTACGGTAAGTAAATACTAATTTAGCACCTAATTGATCTAAAACTTTAGCGACACCAAAAGCAATACTACGCTTATTAGCGATTCCCATGATGACATATGTTTTGTTTTCAAGATTTAACATGTAAGATAACTCCTTATAATAATTAATTTAACGGATAGAATATCTAATCCCAGTTTTAACTAACTTTTTATTCGTCAATACATTTTAACACTATTATGACTTTTTAATAAAGTTATTTAAACGTATTACAACGATAAATGTTTGATTTAGTCCTTTCTGTATCAAACTTGATTTACGTAAAAAGCATTTATTTATCAAAATCATATACATACTAGCATTTTAAAATCATTAATTTTACGTCGTACTAAAATACGTCTGCATTTTAATATCATTATTGTTAAAAATAAAATTCTAACTCTTGCTTCAATTCATCAACGTATTCTTTAGCCCCGGTAACAATTAAGCGATCTCCATATCGCAATTGTGTATCTCCATGCGGAACAATCGACTCATTATTACGGATAATACGCACGAAGATGATGTCTCCTCCGAATGGGAAATTACGTAATTGAATATTTTCATATTTATAATTTAACATTTGAATTTCATATAGTGATGTTTCAACATTACTTAATAAATTCAACATGTTAGGTGTTTCAATTAAACCTTTTAATAAGATTTTATTACTTAAGTAGCTACTGAAAATTTCAATACCTGAATCAACTAACTCTGTATCGTCCGTTGTGCTTTCAAGTCTGCAAATGACACGCTCAACTTGATGTGCTTTGGCTAATTTAGCAACTTTTCGGTTAATATCATCGTCATTCGTGGCACAAACAACTATGTCTCGGTCAAACAGACCTAGTCGTTCTAAAACATCTTGTTCATAATCAGCAATTTCTATCATCGTGATATCATCCGACAATTGACGACGATCACTCAAATCTTTGCGATAATATAATGTCACGTCATATAACTGAGATGTTAAATTTTGCGCTATAGGAATCGTTAATTGATTTTTACCAATTAAACTAACATCAATTTTACGGTTAAACTCATCTGGAACTGGAAACAGTTTTTTGAAAATAATCGGAACGAATACACATGTAATGACTGCGCTTAAAATTAATATACCTGACGTTTCAGCTGAAATAGCATTTAATCTTTCTGAAATTTTGGCTGCAGCTATCACGAGCGATAATGTTGATGTTAATAAAAATGCTGATGCAATCGTTGTTTTCATATCAAACCAACGTCGAATAAACATGACTGGAATTAATTTTGAAATGATAAATGCAACGATTAAAATCGGTATGATAATTAGTAATTTCGGTTCTTTAATTAATGAAGGTATGTTTAAATCTACACCAACCATTATAAAGAAAATAGGAATAAAGAACCCATAACCAAATGAGTCTAACTTTTCAACCATTTCTTCATCTGGATTTAATAATGAAACAACGACACCTGCTAAGAATGCACCTAATATATTTTCTGCGCCAACTCCCTCTGCTAGGGCTACTAATAATATTATTAATGCAAACACCGCACGAATACCGATTTGCGTCGTACCATCCATCAATTTTTGTAAAAATGACATTCTTTTAAATTGAACACCTAAAATATATGAAATTGCTGTGAAAACAACTAATATACCTATTAACCATATTGTACTGCCGCCTTGACCATTGATTGCACCATAGATCGTTAATAAAATCATAGTTACTAAGTCCGCAAGTACTGCTACTAATAGGATGAATTGACCTATAGTTGTTCTCATAATATTCATTTCTTTTAAAGTTGGAACAACTACGCCTAAGGAAATAGTTGAAATGATAATGACCATTAATAACACATCATCCACTAATCCAAGCCATTTAAATACATACGCTAACAGAATCGAAATAATCATAATAAATGCAAATACAGTTAACGCTAGATTAAGATGCCCTGGAATTGAGGATTCATCATCATTTTGTCCTTGACGTGCGCGTTTATCTTTTTTAAAAGCTTTAAAATCAATTTCTAAACCACTTAAAAACATTAAAAAGATAAAGCCTAACGTTGATAAAATATTTAGAATTGAATCCCTTTCTACTATATTTAGAAATGAATTTCCAATCACAATCCCCATCAAAATTTCTGCAACAACAACTGGCAAGAAATTAATATTTAATCGATTGACAATTATTGGAGTTAAAAACGCTGCTAAAACAACAATAACTAAAGATAAAAACTCCATAACTCCTCCTTAAATTAAGTAAGCCATAAATGATGTAGCTAAACCAAAATAAATCAACATACTAATAATATCATTAATTGTTGTAATAAATGGTCCACTAGCCACTGCTGGATCGATATTTAATTTATTCATCAATAATGGAATCATCGAACCTACAAACGTCCCCACCGTCATCGCACAAGTTAAACTTCCTGCAACGATTAATGCTAAAAGTGGCTGATGATATATTGCAACAATAATTGTAAATAATATTGTTGAACATACAACACCCGATAATACACCACTTCCCGCTTCTCTTAATGCAATTCTAAATTTACTTTGCTCATTAATTTCCCCTGTCGTAATGTTACGAACTGAAACGGCTAAAGATTGTGTACCTGAATTTCCTGACATACCACTAATAATAGGAATAAACGCTGCGAGTAGCGCTACATTTTCTAATGTTTTTTCGAATCTCCCTAAAATTGTCGCAGTAATCATTCCTAAAAATGTTAAAATAATCAACCATGGTAAACGTTTTAATGCTGTTTTAATGATTGAATCATTAGTCGAATCGATATCTGAAACCCCGGCTAAACGAGAGTAGTCTTCACTAGCCTCTTCATCCATAACGTCTAAAATATCATCAATCGTGATGATACCAAGCAAATGTTCTTGGTAATCTATAACAGGTACAGCCATGAAATCATAGTCTCTCATAACTTGAGCAACATCTTCTTGGTCGTCTGCTACATTCACACTAATGACACGTTCATTCATAATATCTTCAATATAAGCATCATTTTCAGCTACAATTAAATCTCTTAGTGATAAAACACCTACTAATTTACCATCATCATCAACGACAAATATAACATATATTGTTTCTGCGTCTGGCGCTTGCGCTTTGACCAATAATAACGCTTCTTTAACAGGCGTATGCGCTTTAAGTGATAAATACTCCGTCGTCATAATACCGCCGGCCGTATCCTCATCATAGTGAAGTAATGCTTTGATTTCATTCGCGTCATCTTTATTCATCAATGTTAAAAGACTAGCAACTTTTGGTTTAGTCAACTCATTTAAAATATCTACTGCATTGTCGTATGACATTTCTTCTAATATGTGACTTGCGTATGTCGCATTCATTTTATCAAATAGCAACTCATATTCATCGTCATCAATATCTAATTGATCAAAGAAATTTGCAACTTCTTCAGGTGATAAATATTGAAAAATCTTTTGTCTATTTTCATCGGTAGTATCTTCAAAATACTCACTTTGTTCATATGTGTGTAATGCTAGAAATTCATCTCTAAATTGATCAATATCATCATTTTCTAAGTATTGATCTAATAAAGTTTGGTCGTATAATTCCTCTTGAACACGCTCTTTTTCATCTGTGTTCATTGACATACTTACACCCCCTGTGTGAATTAGAGTTGATTGAATAATTTAAGTAATTGCTTATAATCAATTGTAATATAAATATTGTTCTTATTGATTGGATGAACAAAATATATTTGCGTACATTGCAGTACTTGACCATGAATTTTGTCATGAAAACCATCATACAAAGAATCTCCCACAATTGGATGCCCAATATGTTGAAAATGTACACGAATTTGATGTGTACGTCCCGTATGCAAATGAACTTTGCATAAACTGTATTTATCATTCTGATTTATTACTTCATAAGATGTTTTAGCGTATTTACCATCCGAGGCAACTTCTCTAGTTATAATACTATCCTTTGACCGTCTAATATTAGCTTCAATAATACCAGATGTATGGGTTTTACCATATACAAGGCAAGTATATATTTTTTTCAAGTTTACTTTAGAAAATAAATGATGGATATGTCCATATTTAGCGAATATCACAATACCAGTAGTATTACGATCTAGACGCGTAACAATATGTGGGTTAATATTTTCACCATGTTCCTGACAATGATATAGTACTTGTTCGATTAAACTTTCATGAGGATGTTCTCTCGAAGGCGTACAATTTTGATTGTTTGGTTTAGTAACTATGATGATAAAAGCATCTTCATACAATACTTCTAGCTTACGAGCATAAGGTATTAAATTAACACTCGGTATTTCTCGTGGTAAATGAATTTCTAATATATCATTTGGCATTAATTGCTTACGCACTGTGACTGGTTCATCATTAACAATTAAAGCGCCATTATTTTTAATGGCGCTCACTGTCTTCTTAGAAAAATCATGTCGTGCTAAAAAAGTTTTAACAGTTTCTTGTTGTGATATATGATACTTAAATTTCATCGTTCTTCATCACTTGATATGAAAGAATCGTGTACACGTTTCCAGAATGGGAATGGTCTAAAACGTGCAAACCTCACTTTTTCATTTGCTACACGGTATTGTATTGAATTAACATTTTTATGTTTGATACTAACATGATCTACCGTCATTCTAATGGTATCATGATTAACTGGTGATATTAAACATGTATGATGCTTTGGTAATACAAGTGGTGATCCTACCGTTCTAAACACACGATTATTTATTGAGGCAATTTCTGTAATTTGCATTGCTTCAAGTGAAGGATGTATCAGTGCGCCACCTAGCGCTTTGTTATAAGCCGTTGAACCCGAAGGTGTTGATACACATAATCCATCGCCTCTAAATCGCTCAAAGTGTTTCCCTCTTAAGTTAACATCCACAACAAGTGTTGAGCCATTTTCAGTTTTCATCGTTGCTTCATTTAATGCTAAATACCTTGTTTCATATCCGTTGTCGTTGTATCTCATAATAATTTCAAGCAATGGATATTCAATGACCTGAAACTCTGAATTATTAATTTCGATGATTAATTTTTCAACTTCATGAGGTAACCAATCCGCATAAAATCCTAAATGACCTGTATGAACCCCAACAAATGCCACTTTTGATAACATGTGGCTATACTGATGGAATGCTTGTAGTAATGTACCATCACCACCAACTGAAATAACAATTTCAGGATTTTCACTATCCTCAATCATGCGAAAATCTTTCATATAGTTCATCATTTTATGCTTTAAGGCATTAGACTTGGAGTCACCTTTAGTTAAAATTGTATAACGCATGATTTATAACACCTCGTTAATCATTTTCATGTTTTTTAGAACGTTTTTGCGTGTAATATTTTTGAGCTTCCTGAATTTCATCTTTAATTTCAGACATCTCTTCATCAAGTAAATACGCTGCTTCTGCCGCTCTTTCCAAACGATGTTGAATTTCATCCGGATAAGCACCATCATATTTATATCGTAAAGTATGTTCAATCGTTGCCCAGAAATTCATTGCTAATGTACGAATCTGAATCTCAGCCAATATAAATTTTTGGCCTTGTAATGTTTCAATTGGATATTCAATAATGACATGATACGAGCGGTAACCACTTTCTTTAGTGTTACGAATATAATCTCGTTCTTCAATTACCTTAAAATCTTTTCTTTGTCTTAAAATATTGACGACAACATCAATATCTTCTACAAATTGGCACATCATTCTTAAACCAGCGATATCGTACATTTCTTCTCTTAACCTATCAAATGGTATTTGTCGTTTGTTTGCCTTATCTATAATACTAGCGATTGGTTTAACACGACCAGTAACAAATTCTATTGGCGAGGCTTGTTCACCAACTTCATATTGTTTGCGCATGCCTTTAAGTTTCACTTTTAACTCATCAACCGCTTGCTTATAAGGTGTTAAGAACTGATCCCATTGATTCATAGTGCTTCACCCCGCTTTATTCAATGTCGAATGTTTCTTCAACGGTTGCAACAAATTCCTTACCATAATTATTATTTCCTTTTATGTTGTCTAAAATATAAGTAAGTTCTTGGTGGAATTCAGTCAATTCTAGTTCATCATTGATAATAATTTTTTTAGTCATGTTTTCATGCAACATCGTCCATGTTTCTTGTACGAAAATGAGATAAGCATACGCTTTACCATCATCTAATGTATACGCAAAGGCATAATTATCACTATCAACGAGCATTTGTCCTACTTCAGATAATCCTTTAATAGAATCTTCTGTATAACAATAAAGTATGTCATCTTTAATTTTAATTTCATTAATATATAAACGCATGCTTAATCCTCCTCTTATTCCATAACATTTTAACACAATTCAATAATACAAAACACTTACGAACACTATTTTTAATGGTCAAATTAACATTGATAATAGATAAAGGAAATTACTTTTAAAATTCAACTTTGTCATTCATAATATAGTTAAGATAAATTGAATTTGATACGAGGTGTATACATATCATGGCAACAAATCATGAAATAGAATTTAAACAAATGATAACTGCATCAATCTATAATAAATTGCAAGAGAAATATTTTAAAGACAGTGTGCTGTTTAAGCAAGTCAATTACTATATTGATACACCCGATTTCAAATTAAAGGAACATCGCTCTGCACTACGCATAAGAGTTAAAGACAATCAATATGAAATGACTTTAAAGACACCAGCAAAGGTTGGTCTATTAGAATACAACTATATCGTCGACATTAAACCAGAGATGAACTTGATTATTTCAAACGACAATCTTCCAGATGACATTCGTCAAATTATAGTTGAACAGTTTGGTGTAAAGGATACAACTTTATCAATACTTGGTGCATTAACGACATATCGCCAAGAAACTAAATATAAAGGTGATTTACTCGTTTTAGATAAAAGTGAGTATTTCGATACTACGGATTATGAGTTAGAGTTCGAAGTTAAAGACTATAATCAAGGTTTACAAAAGTTCCAATCTTTATTAAACGAACTAAACCTCGAACATCATCAACCTTTAAATAAAGTTCAACGTTTTTTCAAGAAAAAAGAAACACTTTCAAACAATATAAATTAAATTGGCAAATATGCATATTTCTTTCAAATGTTTAAAATCATGTTATATTAGTTATATATTAACTTAAGTTCGTAACAGTAAATTTTTGAAAATGGGTGATTAAATGACAACAACACCATATGACATCATTGGTAAAGAAGCGTTATACGATATGATTGATTATTTTTACACCCTTGTAGAAAAAGATGAACGACTTAATCACCTGTTTCCAGGAGATTTTGCAGAAACAAGTCGTAAACAAAAACAATTTTTAACACAGTTTTTGGGCGGTCCAAACATTTATACCGAAGAACACGGACATCCTATGCTAAGAAAAAGACATATGGATTTTACAATCACTGAATTTGAAAGAGATGCATGGTTAGAAAATATGCAGACAGCAATTAATCGCGCTGCGTTTCCACAAGGTGTTGGAGATTATTTATTTGAGCGCTTAAGATTAACTGCTAATCATATGGTGAATTCCTAAAATTAATTGTAGGTGAATAAACATGGCTGGAGAATTACGAATAATGGAAAATAAGAGTCGTGAAGATATTAATCTATCACCTGTAAGTAAAATCGAAATTTATTCATTTTTCGATCCATTTAGCTCCGATTGCTTCAAATTATCAGCAATCTTATCCAAATTAAGAATTGAATATAATCAATATATACGTATCAGACATATATTAAATCCTTCGTTAAAAGTATTAACGAAATGCCAAGCTCAAAGTACATCCAACTTTGATAACATCGCCCTAGCTTATAAAGCAGCTGAGTTACAAGGTCGTGTACGTGCCGAACGATTTATACATTTAATGCAAAATGAAATCATACCTAAAAGAGATATTATTACAGAATCAATGATTTGTGACTGTATTCAAAATGCAGGTATTGATTTAGAAGTATTTAAAGACGACTTACAAAAAAGTAAACTAACCGAAAGCTTGAAAATTGATTTGCATATTGCAAGAGAAATGGAAATCGAACAAGCCCCTTCTCTCGTTTTCTTTAGTGAAGATGTTCATGAAGAAGGTTTAAAAGTCGAAGGATTATACCCATATCACATCTATACTTATATAATTAATGAATTGATGGGTAAACCTATCGAAAAGAATCTTCCTCCTAAATTAGAAACTTATATACAGCAACAACAACTTGTAACGATGGAAGAATTACTTACTATTTATGAATGGCCAGAAAAACTTTTAAACAAAGAGTTAAAGAAGTTAGCCATTCAACAAAAAATTGAAAAACTTAAATATCCAGATGGCGATTTCTGGAAATCTAAAATGCCTAAAATCAAATCAAAATAAATAAATTAAAGACCTCGTACACCATAAATGTAACGAGGTCTTTTTACTGACTCTTAATTTTGCAACATTAAATTATTAGAACGTAATGTTACACATCGATCTAAATATATTAGTGATATTTTTCGAATTTAACCAGTTCGAAAATTATACAAATTATAAATTTGGTACATAATAGACTTATATTAATCGTTAATGTATAAAAAGTGCATATTTAATACATTTTTATACAACTTCACTTCCCTCTTATTAAAAAAGAACATAAAAAAACGTCGTGTCTGAATACACGACGCTAAACAAAGGGGATGGGAGAAATTTTTCACTTCAAACAAAGGGGTATGTTTGTTATGTGATTAATTTCATGTTCATAATATAACATGCTATCTCTACCATTTCAACCTTTTAATAGTACTTAATTTAAATTGTCACAATCTGTTCATAATGTAAGCGAATTCAATAGTACTAAGCTTTCATTAATTTTTCAAAAGCGTTCAATTTTTGTTCAAAAACTTCACAAGCTTGTTCAATTGGTTCAGGTGTTGTCATATCTACACCAGCATTTTTTAATATCTCAATTGGATAATTTGAGCTACCTTTTTTCAAGAATTCATTAATATATCTATCTACTGCTGGCTTACCTTCTGTTAAAATTTGATGACTTAAGCTTTGAGCTGCACTGTAACCAGTTGCGTATTGATATACATAATAATTCATATAGAAGTGTGGAATACGTGACCATTCCTTACTAATATCTTCATCAGTTTCTACAGAATCACCGAAGTATAATTTATTTAATTTGGCATATTCTTCATTCATTCTAGTTGGCGTTAATGGTTCACCTGCTTCTTCAATTGCATGAATTTTATGCTCAAATTCTGCGAACATTGTTTGTCGGAATAATGTAGCTCTGAAACGTTCTAATTCTTGGTTTAATAATAATAAGCGTTTTTCATCATCAAGATGTTTATCCATATAATCACTTAAAAGTGCTTCGTTACAAGTTGATGCAACTTCAGCGACAAAAATAGTGTAGTCACTAGAATTTGACGGTTGGAATTTTCTACTGAAGTAACTATGTGCTGAATGCCCAAATTCATGAACTAATGTGTATAAGTCTGAAATAGTATTAGACCAGTTAAGTAGAATAAATGGATTAGTTAAATGTGCACCTGATGAATAGCCACCTGAACGTTTACCTTTATTCTCATAGACATCGACCCAACGATTGTTTAAGCCTTCTTTAACTACATTTAAATATTCTTCACCCATTGGTTCTAATGCTTTTAACATCCACTCTTTAGCTTCTTCATAAGGCATTTCAAACTTAATATCTTTAATTAATGGTGTATATAAATCATACATTTTCAAGTCATCTAAACCTAGCAATTCTTTGCGCAATTCAGTATATCTATGTAGCAATGGTAAATATTTATGTACAGTTTTTACTAGATTGTCATATACATTTTCTGGAATATGATTATTACTCAATGCTTTTTCTCTTGCAGTTTTGTAATTGTGTGTACGAGCATTAAATACATTTTTCTTCACTTCACCTGCTAGTGTAGCGCCAAGCGTATTATTATGAGCACCATATGCTTTATATACATTTCTAAAAGCACTTTCTCTTAGTTTGCGATCATCTGATTCTAAATACTTAATAAATGTACCTTGTGTTAACGGGTGTGCATTTCCATCTTTATCAATCGCATCTTCAAATACTAAATCAGCGTTGCTAAACATACCGTATACATTTGATGGCGTTGATAACGCGTCCTGCGCTTCTGTTAATAACTTTTCAGTTTCAGCATCTAAAATATGAGGACGTTTTTCATTAATCAACTTCAAATCAAATGCGAATTTTTGTAATTTATCATATGAATTTACAAATGATTGAATTTTATCTTCATCAATTTGTAAAATCTCTGGCACTAAGAAACTCCATGCCGAGCTAAATTTAATAATTAATTGATGTGCTCTTGACTCCATACCAGTATACTTGTCGTTCGTTGTATCTTGGTCTTGTTTTAGGTGCGCGTATACATATACTTTTTCTAATTTAGTACCTAATGTATCTTCTAATTCTAACGCATTGTATAATGTCTCAGCACTATCACCAATGTGTCCTTTAAATTGTTCTTCTTTGCCTAACTCATTTTCAACTTCTTTAAATGCAGCCTCAAAAGCTTCATCATCTTTGAAAATTGTTGTTAAGTCCCATGTATATTCAGGATATTTACGTTCCTGTTCTTCTCTCGATAATTGTTGACTCATATGTAGTAAACCTCCTAATAAAATATAATTGATATAATTTTCTCATTTTAGAACAAAATTTGCACGTCATTACCTCTATCTGAACAAATATTTAAATAATTGTTAATAAGTTTTTCTATAATTGCTGTTTTACTTTCTAGAGCAACAATAAATTTTTTCAGTTTAAAATAATTAAGGTTGTCATTTACTAATTTGCTTTTTCCATTCTTTAACAATAAATCAACTTGTAATTGCCACTCAATAGGATGATTTTCAATATAAATTTGCTCTGGAAAAATATAACCATAATTGTGCACTACTTCTTGATCAGTTAACTGTAATTGATACATTGCACTTAAAGTGGGTTCTAAAACGGAATTTTGCCAGCGACAATATTTGATATATTGATTAATTGCGAACTTTGATAATTTATAAACAGCATGATAATCACAAGGCGCCTCATTAAACAACTCAATAATTTTGGCATTCCTTTTTTCAGCAACATATTTGTGCCCGCCTAAATATTGTATTTGTTGAAACATCATTATTTGTTTTTTCTCTAAATTGAACGTATGAAGTTTTCGAGTGATTGGATTAATAAACAAACTTTGAAAATGATTGAACTTCACTTTATTATGACAATAATCAACATCATTTAATAACCAACTTACTTTATATCCCATTTTCTTTAAACCTTCCGTTCGTTGAAGAATCTGTTTATAAGGAATTGGCGAATACTGTAGCTCAATAACATATTTATTATTAATCAAAATATCCGGAATTTGTTTTATTTCTTTTAAAAATGGCTCTATCTCTACTTTACATCCTTGTTGCTGTATCATCTGTGCTAAAATCAATTTACTTTTATAATGTTTAATCGTTTCATTATTAAAACATTTTTGTTCCGCTAAATGTTTATGTGCAAAATGACTAATTACTTTGAGCCCACGCTTTAAAATAACTTGCTTGCCACACACCGGACAAAAATATTGTGTCTTTCTCAATGCAGTAGTTGCTAACACACGTTCCTTTTCTTCATTTAAAGCTACTAACATATCTTCACCTCAAAATATTACACGTAAGTTTAACTACTATTACTTTTTCAGCTTTTGAAATCAATAAAAAAAGAGACTCCAAAGAGTCCCCTTTCATAGTGCGTTGCTTAATTAATATCGTTATTCAGTTGTCTCTGGAAAATAACGTCGAACTTGAGCTGTTACGTTATGACTCATAATTATTTTAGCATAGTCATTTAAATAAACTTCTGTTCTGTCTGTTGGATAAGCAAATTCAAGCAATTGACTGTAACTATCATTAATGACTTCTTGATCAACATGACTATCAAAATGTACAGCATAATAATAAGTACCATCAACCATATATAACAAATCTTCAAACTCTGTAGTTATTGGATTGCTATGATATGCATAATTAATAACATCTTCTAAATCGTTAAATTTCACAATAATTGTTCTTGTATTTTTACGTGCTGAAGACTTTTGACGTTTAGAACCTTGAGCGTCTTTTTCTTTTGTTCGTTGCTCGAATAATTCTTCTAATTGATCTTCACCTTCTAATGTTTGAGCTAACAATTCTTGAACTTGTTCATCAAATTGATCAGTTGCATCATCATCAGACATATTCATCATATCTTCATTTTTAGATTTAGAAATTGTGACTTCGACACCTTTTTCAAAGGCATGTACTTGAATCCATAATGGACCTTCTACAACAAAATCTTCTTCTTCGTTAATTTCATCCATCATTGACCAAAAGAATTCTTCGCCACGTTTGCGATTTGTCCATAAATCTTCACGACTAAATCCACGGGCCTCGATATCGCTATATGTTATAAACAATTTTACAGTTGTATCATCTACTCGTTCTATTCTCATATCATCTCACTCCTTACAGTCGATGAATAGTATCCACATTGTATTAAAGCATCAAACAAAATACAATTTATTTGTTTGATTTCTTTCTCTAAAATATTTTGGTAACTTATAATAACATATTCGTTGTAGCAAAACTATTTAAATGATTTATACAGTTAAAGCATTAAAGCACTTTCTTAATTTAATTTTACCTTATCATAGCAAATGTTTCATCCAAAACACTCTAATATAGAGCTATATTAACAATTGCACATTTGATTTAAAAGATACTAAGCAATTATTGTAAAATTAAAATCAAAACCACCCGTGTGAACGAGTGGTTTGTTCTGCGGCTATAAGCCTTCCTTACTGGCCAGCCCTAAAAGGGCACTGACAAGTCAGCCAACTGCACTACTATTCCAGCAACCCTAAAGGGTTACTCTTTTTTCTTTCTTTTTTTATTT
>NZ_JACVZO010000027.1:0-38342 GCF_017151845.1 Staphylococcus sp. EG-SA-17 | reverse complement strand
TCAATCAAATAACCTCCAATCGAAGATTGAGTTAAGACATGATTATATAATTTAAAAAAGAAAAAATGTAGGAAAAACAGCATTTTCATTTCGCCATTTTCCTACATTTTATAACCGCCATTTACATAAGTTAAAAAAGGAGCTAGCTTTATAATCGCCAGCTCCTTATCGTTATTTTTTATCTTCCATTGTGTAACATACGAGGCCAAATATAATACCACCTATGCTCCAAACGATTAAATCACTTCTAGTATTTCCTAAGTCAGTGAAACCGTATATATCAGCTACAGTGCCTGCTGTCAGCGCCAATGATGTAAATAAAATTGCTACTAAAATTGATTTTAGTTTAACGAAATCCTTACTATTTTTCTTATTTTCTTTATCTTTGCCACGCTTAACATCGTACGCTTTCAAGAAACGCAGTCCAATTAGTGTTTCAATTAAAATCAAAACGATGATGATTTGAGTGGTAATTGATAGTTTAGGCTCCAAAATGTGAATGAATATGTTAGAAATTACTAACGCAAGCAAAACGAGCATTGAATATGCATATAAAATGATAAATTTTGCCCCTTTTAATTCTTCAGTTGTTTCATTCTTGTCTGTTTGAGATCCACTTATTGCATTTAATATCCAGTTGTTAAATTTCTTCATTATTCAATTTTGCTCCTTTTAAAATGTATAAATTGCTCGATAATTAAGTATCAAGTAATACTGTTATTTCAATTTCATTTTACATTTCTTTCTTTAAAAATCGTCTCATAAAATGGTTTCATCTGTATTCTTTGCATGTCGCCAATTACATAAAACTCTTTCTTAGCTCTTGTCACTGCAACGTTTAACAAGTTTGGTTTTTCGCATGACCAGTTCACAGCACCATCTTGGGTATTATCAGTACCTATTACAAAATACACCTTCTGAGCCTCTTTACCTTGAAAAGTATGAACAGTACCAATGGATTTATCGACCCATTGATTAATTTTTGTACGTTCAATATCAATTCTAGTCGGTAGTTGTTGCTTTAACATACGTTTAATCTGTTGCTGTACTGCTGAAAAAGGCGATATTACAAATGAGCTCGGTTCATTTTTACCTTCCTTAATTGCTTCAATCCAATCATCAGCTAATAATCCCACTACTTTTTCACCATGCTCTTTCACAAATTGTTTTTGAACTGCGTTTCCTTTAACGTCATACCAACCTGTTTTACCTACTTTTGTAATATTACTTGGCAACACCATTTTATTATTATAAGCGATTTGGTTAGCTATCGTGAACATAGGTTTTAAACATCGTCTGTGCACCCATAAAGGTATGCCTATCCATGTTTTTTGATTACTATCAGTAGCATCAGATTTCCAAAAGCCATATTGATTGGCGTTGTCTGCAACAGACTGCACAGAAGCTTCTTTAGAAACTAGATATTCCGGAACATGATAATTTTTACGAATGTTATCAATTAAATGACTTTCTAAAGTCACAACCGGTTCTATTTGAATCGGATCACCTACAGCTACAACTTTTTTTGAACGATATAATGCTCCCACAGCTGCTTGAGGTATTGCTTGTCCTGCTTCATCAATAAATAAGTAGTCTATGAAATCTTTTGGTATGCCCCCATACATAGATTTAAAGCTTGCAAACGTCGTACTAACTACTGGAAATATTAAATGCATCACATTCCATGCGTTGTGTACTTTATCTGGATTTGCATCAATTAATTTCCTTCTATCTTTAAAATCATTAATCGCATAATAAATAGTTGTATTATTAGCAATCAATAATAATTTATGCAATATCATTGCTCTTAAAAAAAGCATGGCACGTCTGTATTGAAGTTCGTCACTCGTCCACAGATTAGTAACTTGGCGCTCATCATAATTGTTGTCACTCCAAAAATCTTTTTCTGGAATTGTAATTTTTGACTCAATACGATATGCTTCTAACTCTTGTAATTGTGAATTTAACTCGTCTAATTGCAACTGTACTTTAGTTAATTGTTTAATTAATTTCTCTTTTTCTTTTAGTTTGCTAACAAGGTCTTCATGTTTGTTTTTTTTACATTTCTCTAACTCTAACTGTTGTGTTAATAATTGTTGCTTCTCTTTATTATGATCTTTATAGCTTTCATCTTCTTCTGAATTAAACATCGCTTTCAGTTTGTTAATAAAACCTTTGTTGCTTTCTTTGATGGATTTAATTAACTCATTTAAAGTTTCGAGTTGCTTTGTATTATAATTAATTCGATCACCCAAATCTTCAATTTCTTTATTGTCTCGTAACGTTTCATTATCTAAATGATATATCTGTTCTTCAATACTTGTTTTTTCACTATTAATAACCTGTTCAATCTTAGAGAAAGACTCACAATTTTTATAAACATCATATGCTCTAATAGATTCTTCTTTTAACATTTCAACATGCCTCAACTCTTCTAAAAATGCACATTGATGTGATTGCCATTCACTCATTAACTCGTTATAACTCATACGATTATTCTCATTTTGTAGTAATTTAGCAAAGCCAATATCATTCGCATCTTGTTTTAACATATGACTCAATACTTGGTTAATATTAGTACTTTTACCAAAAACTCCAGAAAATAAGCCCCAGGCACTTTCACCAATCAAATCTTCAGCTATTTCAGCAAAATCTTTTAATTCATGTGCTAAATTTGCATAATTCTGTTCATATTTAGGGAATTTACATTTTTCGGGATTTCTTATAATTTCTTCAATTTTCGGTAAATCTTTAGATATATTTTCAACAGCTCCATTATTACTAGATGCGACTACCATCTTATATTTGGCAATAGATTCCTTTAGTAAGTATACGTATTTATCATCCGTTTCATGAATTTTTGTTTTGACAAATGCATCTTTAGGATTATTTAGTTTAGCTAACTCTTTACCTCTTTCAACTACTAGATGAGCAAATATATCTTTTAATAAAGTAGTCTTACCTGTACCTGGTGGCCCATTAACTGAACTTATTCTTTCATTACCACTCGTAATTTGGTTTACAGCAAGTTGTTGCATTAAAGACAATCTAAACTCAGTCTGTGATGGCCATCGTCCATCAGGCAAACGTGAAGGATGTAAAAATTTGTCAAACATTTCTTTATTTTCATCTACTTCTATGCGCTGACTTTCTTCTACACCTTCAATGTAATCAATTAAAGTTTGGTTGGGAGATTTTCTTGCTTTCTCAATATCACTTATGAAGAAGCTGTTAAATTCCGGCTGTGGTAAATCACTATCTTTCACATATTCTATTGCTACATAATGTCCAAATAATCCATCTTTCTTTGAATTTAATACAGAAAAGTACTCATCATAAGCTTTGTCCATCTTCTTCAATTTAAATTCATTAATTGGTTCATCTGCTAAAATTTCTTTTACTTTTTGAACAAATTTTTCAACAGAATCATTAAATTTTTCTTCTATATTGGCATTTTTGTTCTTTTCAATTTCTTTTAATGCACTCATAATCATCGGAATATGTATAGAATCAACTATCACTTTGCCGTGTTTATCTGTGTTAAATGTGTAACCATAACAGTGTGTCCCATTTGGATTATGAATCTCAGAATAATCATCAAAAATATCCTGAATTTTCAAATTAATTTCATTATAGCGGAAGCAATGTCTATAAAATTTAAATATAAGTTCCCCAGTCTCTGATTTTTCTTCTGATATAATAAAGCGTTCAGCATTCCATATTTCAAAATATTCATCAAAACTTTGAAGTTGTGCTTGCTTTGCACCATTTTTAAAATGTTCAGCTGAGAGTATATCTTCCGCTGTAAAATTTACTTCTCCTGGACTTAAAGATTCAATTAACAACCAAGCCGATAACGTATCATTTAGCAATTGACTCATGAAATCCCACCTTGTTCCCTGTTTGTTTTTTACTTAATGCCATTTTAACAAATAATTTAATCATATTAGTGTTTTTTCAAAAATATTCATATATTATCATTACCATATTTATTCAACAAATGTTTGTAAAATCCTCACTAATAAAATTAATCGATATGACCATAATTCATTATCCAATAAATGACTATAAAAATTTCTTCTATGCCTTCATTTGCAACTAAATTTGGACATCAAAAAAGAGCACTCCTGAATGAGCACTCCCTTAATTATCTTTCCGTTATATTTGTATTGTCGACGGTTTCGATTTCTTTATTTTTATTTGTAGCTTTTTTCGCAACAATTAACAACGTTGAAAGTACTGCTAAAGCTAAATAAGCATAACCGCCCGCTTGTTTCATTACAAAACTACCGTAATAGTATCTTACGCCACCTTCGTCCATATAAATTTTCGTAGTGTGAACCAAAACTAGAGATAAGCCTAGACAAATTGACAAACCAATCGTAGTGTAAACCATGTATTTTTTAAATGTCTGTTTTTTCTTTTTTTGCTTATAAAACGGTAGAAAACATAATCCATATGGCATTAAAAAAATGATACCTGCAATACCAAAGGTAAGTATGACAAGCCAAAAAAGAAACGCTGATACTATATAATATAGATAAAATTGAGAAATACCAGCCGTAGCCAAGATTAGAAATAAAAAAGTAGTAGCGAATTTATATGTCTCACTTACTTTATTAACTTGGTTAAAAAAGTTATCAATTGCTTTATTCTTTTTTGAAATATGTACTATACCTTCTATAATCATCCAAATAATACCACCAATAACTAACAAAGCAAAAACTGGGATTACAAGACTAATTAACATATCGTTCACCTGCTCACCTCTATTTTCAAATAATTGTGATTGAATTGAATCATTCTAATTTTTGTGAAGTTACTTATTCAATTTATTATATTTATTAACTCTATGATAACAAAAATACTGTTTGTGTATAACAATAAATTGAGATACTCAATAATTTGATAATGTGAAATTGATACTTTTCAAAATAGTTGAGTATGGCAATTAATGATTAGTTTTTCAAATCATTTTTTAGCGGTTGTCGTTATGATTTAAGGTGAGTACAGTCGCCGTTGTGATGCTTTGTAATTGTACTATGTTATAAGATAAATAAATGTTATAGATGTCTTCATTCATAATTAACGCTATTTAATGGTTATGAGACGATTGAACAAATGCACGAACTTCTGTAGTATCAAAGATGTAAGTTACATAGATAAAATGATTATTTTAGTGCGCGTTCTTTTGATCTATGTAAAAGCGTGCCGATAAATTCAGAAGCACTCGTGTACCTTGTTTGGAAATTTCAATTGCTCCTATGCCCTTACTAATATCGGAGTTGATATCATGTCAAAAAAATACATTTTAATTATTATCGGTACTATATTCACTATAGCCTTCATTATTGTAGGCGTCATTCTTATAATGAAGTATAACGAGCTTATGAAACAAAAAGAATTTTACTACAAGCAGCAACAAGAACGTATTACATTGTATCTTAAACATAATACAAAAGAGCCTAATACGATTAAGTCGGTACATTTTACAAGTTTGGACAAAGGTCCTCTTGATGAAAGAATCATTGAAGGCTATATCAATAATAATAAGGACGACGGTTTTGTTGCTTACATGGTACCTGCATATAATCATCAGTTTGGTGGTGATATGCTTAGAGACGAAACGGTACAGAAATTACTAAAACCATCAAAGGATAGGAAATCTCCTGATCAAATTAAAAAAGAATTGAAAGAGAAAAGGTCTAAGTAAAATTTAGTTCGAACAATATTTAGCTCCTCACCTCATAAAAGTTACAATAATAAATTTTATGAGTGGAAAAGGCTGATAAGGGAATCCGCTTTTTCCTATCTACAAAGACCACTACTTTAAAATAACGAATTTACCAATTAAAAAGCAAAAATTCTTTTCTATCACATCGCTCATTCTAACTACTAGAATCTTAATATCGTTCTTGTAATTTAAACTCAATCGACTTTCAATTAATGATGCATAATATGATTATAAGTATAGTAGCTAACTTCAAATATCTTAGAAATGTCCTGTACTATATCTCTTTTATTCTCAAAAGTCATAGGTAATAAAGCCTTTCCTTTTCCTTGTTCAACTAAGTTTATTATTGCTGCCAATGAATCAAATTCCATTACCCGTTGTGAATCAAGCTTAATATCTAAAGTTATTTTCCTTAAAGGACAAAACTCATCTTTATTTATTAGTAAAGGCTCTTTATCATAATTACTTCCATTACTGTAAAGCGTTACTTTCATAGTATCAACATTACTAAGTCTATAATTTGAGTCATTAATTTTTATGAATGAAATAACCTTATCATAATTATTTTTTTCTATAGCTTTTCTAATATTTCCACTAGAAATAAAATTAATTGAGTTATTCGACATCATAATTTCTTCGCTCTCAGATAAATAATTAAATAACAGTTCTGAGCATAAAATAGACATAGTGTTATATTTCATTTTATTTTTTATAGTCTCTGTATCTCTTAATACTTTTTTGCTATACGCTAAAAATTCTTCGCCTGCTTTAGTTGCCTTAGCACTTTTTTGATTTCTAAAAAGCAAAACTACACCTAATTCATTTTCAAGCTTGCTAATTCTTTGAGATATATTAGATTGTGCATATCTAAGTTTAATTGCAGCTTTATTGATAGATGCTTCTTCACATACAGTTATAAAAATTTCCAAATCATTAAAGTTCAATTTAATCACCTATCACTTTTTATGATAACTATATCACAATTGGATAATATGAGATTTTACTTATTATTGCTATCCTTTTTATAAAAGGGGGTATGCTAAATGCATGCAATGCAATATCATGTTAAGTTGCCTAGTGATTACAATATGGAAATAATTAGAGATAGAGTTCGATTAAATGGTTATAAGACTGATGGATTTAAAAATTTAATTATAAAAGCTTATTTAATAAGTCAAACAACTAGTAATTGCATTACAAATACTTATTCACCATTATATTTATGGAGAAGTTCAGAGGGGATGACTGAATTTATATTCAATGGATTTTATGATAATGTTATTTCTTCTTTTGGATGGCAAAATATAAATATTGGTGTGATATATTCAATGAACATAACCGATTCTGTTAAACATAGTCTTTATGCGCTTGAAGAATATATCGACATTTTCCCTACTTTATCTCTAAAAGAAATAGAAATCAAAAAATTGTTTAGAATCTTCGATAATGCAGTTGCAGAAATTATAATTTATAATCCTGATAAGTGGAAGTTTGTGAAATATTCATTTATTGAAAATCTTCCAAAGAGTCTCAATCCAAATATAAAAATTTATGATGTACTATATATCTCACAATGAAAGTACAGATTTAAAGTTATTATTATCAACATTAGAAAACAGACTAAAATAATTTATCTGAACTTATTAATAATAAAGAACCTGCTAGATGACAGCTATTTAAAATACATAAGCTACTCATTTAGCAGGTTAAAATATTAATCAATCCATACTAACTAGTATGATTCAAAGGTTTTCATCTATTAAATTCTTTACTATTTTGAAAATGAATGCCCGCAATTGAAATTTCAACTAGAAATAATCCTTATTAAAGATATAAATCACCTGTTTTTATATTGAATTACTTTTTCATTAACATCTCATTTAAATTATTATCTTTGAGTTTCACCATAACTACACGTTTTCACCAATATTTATAAAAAGACATCTTTTACAAAAGATTCTAGTACTTGCTTACTGGATTCAGGATTAATTATCAAAGTTGTTTCTAAATTCGGAATATCGACATCGACATCTATTTGAAACAAACTTTTATTTTGTAATTCATCTGCAACAATAAACTCCGGCAATAGCGCAATCCCATCTGAATTTTTCAAGTGTTTTTTCAATGACTCAATTCCTAGAAATTCAATCATTTGTTTTGTTGAAAAGCTATATTTATAGAGAATCTTTTCTAACTGTTCTCTGTAACTACACCCTTTTTCAGTAACAAGTAATGTATGGTTTTGAATATCGTTTAATTTGAAATCTTTCATCTCTTTGTTAGTAACAAATATTAAACGTTCTTCAGTTATAGGAATAGCAGTTAAGTTACTATTAATAATCTTTTCGTCTGTGATAAGGCTAATATCCGATTTGAAATTAGCAATTTCTTCTTTAATATAGAAATTAGAATGTGCGGATTTAAACTTCAAGTTTACATATGGGTGTTCAGCTAACCATTCACTAATCTTATTATAGTAGCGATACAAATACTGACTTTCTTGCATGTTAATACTTATATTTACCTTCTTATTGTAAAGTCCTTTTATTTCTCTCTCGTATTCGCTATTACTATCTAAAATCACTTTAGCGTATTTAACGTATGCTAAGCCTTCTTCCGTTAGTTCCATACCATATTTTTTTCTATAAAATAATTTAACATCTAATTGCCTTTCTAATTTTTCAATATGTGTAGATACAGTTGACTGTGAATAGTTAAGTAACTCTGATGCTTTAGTAAGGTTCTTTGTTTCACTAGTTACTAAAAATGATTTTAAAATGTTTAAGTTCAAAGTAGTACCTCCTTTAGGATTCACTTTTATCGAATCCTGAATTCTAAGAATTCTGATTTAATAATAATATATTAAATATTATTATAAAGGTAAATCGAAAGGAGTTATGACTATGATTACTTGTTTATTTGGAAGTAGTAGAAAAGATGGCAATTCAGCTATCGCAGTAGAGAATCTATTGAAGAATTTAAATGTCAACTTTGTGAATTTATATCAAAGCAACATTGAAAAGGTTACAGATAATCGTCATAGCAAAGGTGCCAACTTTCATAATGATGATTACGAACAAATTTTAATCAAAGTTTTAGAATCAGATATTATTATTTTTTCAACACCACTCTATTGGTACTCCATGAGTGCGTCTTTAAAACTCTTCATTGATAGATGGACCGAGTCATTGCGAGATACGCAAATAGACAACTTCAAAGAAATCATGTCACAAAAAAAGTATTTGATTTTAATCATAGGTGGCGACAATCCACATACCAAAGCACAACCTTTAGTCAACCAATTCAAATTAATATTTGAGTTTATGAATATTACTAACTATAGATTTTTGATCGGCGAAGGCAATAAACCATTCGATATTTTAAACGACTCTCAATTTATAGAAGAGCTCGCAAATATAAATCTTGCATTGAAAAAAGGTGATATTTATGACTGATTTGTTGAAAATTAAAAACTTCAGATTGTTCTTTTTAGCAGAAATAATTTCAGCATTCGGAGTTGGAATTAGTACAGTTGGGGCTAATTGGTATTTAATCGACAAAACTAACGACTCCCAACTATTAGGTATTATGTTAGCTTTAAATGTATTATCCGGTTTCTTAGCTTCTCCTATAATAGGTGGACTAGCCGATAAATATAATAGACGAAATATTATTTTAATCACCTATCTTCTTCAGGTAATATTATATTTACTCATTGTCATAGCACTCGTAATGATAGGATTTGAGACCTATTTAGTGATTGGATTTGCGATTGTTAATGGGATAGGTTGGACTACGTATATGGCAACATCTAGAAGTTTAGTTAAACAGATTTTAAAACCAGATCAATATACAGATGCAAATTCTCTATTAGAGATTAGTTTGCAAACAGGTATGTTTATTGCAGGTGGATTATCAGGAATATTATATGAGATAAATGGATTCACTCTAATTATAGCGATGACTATAATGATGTTTCTAATCAGCATTTTTATGTTATTTAGATTGCATGTAGATAAACCAACTCATTCAGAGGAAGAATCAACAAATAGCTTATTGCAAGAATATTTATTAGGATGGAAATTTTTAAAAGACAACATGATGATATTTATTTTTGGAGTTATTTCAATCATACCAATGGTGTTTACAATGATCTTTAACATATCATTACCAGGATATGTATATAATGTTTTAAAAATTTCGTCTGTACAATTTGGTTTTTCAGATATGTTATATGGCATTGGAGGATTATGTGCAGGTTTAATTTCAGCTATTCTTTCGAAGAAAATCTCAACTAAAGTATTGATATTTTTGTTATATTTCATATTAGTCATAAATTCAGCACTATTTATTTGGATAAACTCAGCATTTTACTTATTCATAGGATCATTTATACTAGGCTACTCAATTTCATCAATCAGAATTTATATGAATACAGCTATAATGAACACTGTTTCAGATAAATATGTCGGTCGCTCATTTACGATATGGACGTCAATTTCATTGTTACTGCAGAGTTTCATTGCTCCATTTTTAGGAAGATGGATTAATGAAATTAATGATAAATTCGGTTTCTATATTATACTCATTTTATCCTTACTCATATTTGTTACACTGCTGATCGTTAACAAAACAGACAAAATAAAATATGCACATAAAGAAGAGTGACGGTCACTCTTCTTTAACAAGCGACCATTTATCGATGGGCTTAGTTCTCTCTGCACCCACACTTCACTTTTTCAAATCATTTTTTATGGTCTTAAATAAATCAGTGAGATTTGTTGCTTCGTCAAAGTCTGGAATTAATATCATTTCTTTAGCACCTGGGTACGGGGAAACTAATGTATTATCTTGCAATTTCTGCTGAGCACTTTTAGTCGCCTTGACCAATAATCTATTATCATACAAACCACCTATAACCACGCCATCATAATAAATAATATATTCTCCCATCATCTTTCTTGTCTTAACCGCGTTTGAATTCACATGATTTAAAAATAAATCATGTACATCTTTCTTAGTCGCCATTGTAATCGCTCCTTCAGTTTTATGTTTAATCACATTCGTATTAATGAATCATTTCGTGCTGCTCTTAATTTTATCTATAATTATATGCGTAGTTAAAATCAAACCTATGGAAAAGAAAATAATGATAACAATGTTAAGAAATATCGTTATAAAATTATAGTTTGGAAGGTATGCGAATAGCAGAAACATAGGTATCGCAAAAAATAAATCCCACCAACCTAAACTTTTTAAAGAATGCTTTAAATCTTCCATAATATCACCTTTATAAATTTGTCTTTGTTATAAGATAACTAAAAAATCGCTTTACTGTAAAAGTAGCCAAAGAAAATTCTGAATCATTTTCATAAGTAGTGTATCATTAATAATGAACAATCTAATACGATAATCCTTGATCTGTATACTGATCAACTTACCACAACATTCATTTTAGACTACTCTTAGACTTCCCTTTCAAATGGTTGTATCAACTAAAATTCCTTTTGTATAAGTTCGTCTTTTGTGGTAATATCATCATGCATAAAAAATCGAGATACTAATTATAAAGAGGGTATAAATATATTATGAAAGAAAATTTTTGGAGTGAATTACCACGTCCATTTTTTATTTTGGCGCCAATGGAAGACGTTACAGATATCGTCTTTCGACACGTTGTAAGTGAAGCAGCTAGACCGGATGTGTTTTTCACTGAATTTACAAATACCGAGAGCTTTTGCCACCCTGAAGGCATACATAGTGTGCGTGGACGCTTAACTTTTAGCGAAGATGAACAGCCGATGGTCGCTCATATATGGGGAGATAAGCCAGAACAGTTCCGTGAAACGAGTATTCAATTAGCTAAAATGGGCTTTAAAGGAATAGACTTAAATATGGGATGTCCTGTAGCAAATGTTGCTAAAAAGGGTAAGGGTTCCGGCTTAATCTTAAGACCTGACGTCGCTGCCGAAATTATTCAAGCAACTAAAGCAGGTGGACTTCCGGTAAGTGTTAAAACACGCCTTGGCTACTATGAAATCGATGAATGGAAAGATTGGTTGAAGCACGTCTTCGAACAAGATATTGCCAATTTATCTATTCATCTTCGTACACGTAAAGAAATGAGTAAAGTAGATGCACATTGGGAATTAATCGAAGCTATTAGAAATTTACGTGACGAAATTGCACCAAATACATTGTTAACAATTAACGGTGATATTCCCGATAGAAAAACAGGACTTGAACTTGCAGAAAAATATGGCATTGATGGCGTCATGATTGGTAGAGGCATTTTCCATAATCCATTCGCTTTTGAAAAAGAACCACGCGAACACACAAGCAAAGAACTATTAGATCTGTTGAGATTACATTTATCATTGTTTAACAAATATGAGAAAGATGAAATACGACAATTCAAGAGCTTGCGTAGATTCTTTAAAATCTATGTGCGTGGCATAAGAGGCGCTAGCGAACTTCGCCATCAATTGATGAACACACAATCAATTGCAGAAGCACGAGCACTTCTAGATGAATTTGAAGCCCAAATGGACGAAGACGTTAAAATTGAATTATAGATGTAATGAAGGTCAAGGAGGAATATAATGTTCCTCCTTTTTTGTTATTCATTAAAATTATAACCCTATTGCTTTTCTTAATCCTTTTAACTGGATATCCCTAATTGTTAAAGCTATTTCATCAATATCTACTTCGTCTTTATGAGCTGACCAATATTGTAATGTTTTTATCATAATAACAAATACATATTCCTTTACTAAGTCTGCTCGTACTTGAGAAATATGATTACGTTGTTCTATATCTATAAATCTTCTTGATATTTCATTCTTGAGTTTCATCTCAAAACTGGAATCACCATTATATCCTAACAATCGATATATCGTGTTCGAATATGGCTCTAATGTTTCAAACAGATATTTAAACATCTCAATATCTAATAAATTCTTCTCTGAAGCGTTCTCGTCTATCTTTTGCCTTTCTTTATGAATATGTTCTAAAATTTCTTCTTCTATTTCTGATATTAATTCATATTTATCATCATAATACCTGTAAAAAGTACTTCTTGTTATTTCCGCTTCTTCTACTATTTGATTGATTGTAATGAAATCAAACTTATTGTTCTCTAATAAACTCACTAAAGCATTTTTTATATTACGCTGAGTTAAGACCGTTTTCCTTTTATACCCCATATGATCACTCCTATAAATGAATATAACACAAAATAAAACAAAGTGTCACAAATTGTACAAAGTATATGATTTTGTTCTGTTCTGTTTATAAAGTAGGTGTTATATTTTCAAAGTATTAATTTTAAAAACCTATAGGAGGCTTGCTTTATGTCTACTCAAAAAAGTAATGCAATGAATTTAGATATTCATGGCAATCAATATAAACCCAAAATTATAATGAGCATTATATTATTAGCTACATTCTCTGGTGCATTGATGCAGACTTCATTAGGTACCGCTCTACCTACTTTGATGAACGATTTTGATATCGATTTTAGTACTGCTCAACAAGCAACAACTTGGTTTTTACTCGCAAATGGTATTATGGTACCACTTTCGGCATTTTTAGCGACGCGCATATCTACTAGATTGTTACATGTATACTCTTACGGCGCCCTATTATTCGGATTAATTCTTACTGCAATCGCACCATCAAATCAAGATGGCTGGTTAATATTTCTAGCTGGACGTATTGTTACAGCAATTGCTGTTGGTTTAATGATGCCATTGTTACAAATCATCATTATTTATATGTTTCCAATAAAACAACGTGGTACTGCAATGGGTCTGAGTGGTTTAGCAGTAGGTCTCGCACCTGCAATGGGTCCAACTTTTGCTGGTTGGATATTAAACAAAAACCACGAGGTACTAGGTATTACAATTTCAGACTCATGGCGTAATATTTTTGTTCTTCCAATCATTATTATAGCGATAGCATTTATATTAAGCTTCTTCTTCATGAAAGATGTTATACCTAATCGTAAACTTAAATTAGATCTCTATTCTCTAATACTTTCTTGTATCGGTTTCGGATTATTTTTATGGGGATTTTCAAACGTTGCAAGCGAAGGATGGGGAAATATAAATTACGTTATTTTACCAATTTTTTTAAGTATCATTGTTCTTACCTTGTTCGTTATCAAACAATTAAAATCTAAAGATCCTTTCTTGGATTTACGCGTTTTTAAATCTAAAGGTTTCATGATAGCGACAATTGGTTTAATCGTTGTAACTATGGCAATGTATGGTGTTGAAATGATGTTACCCACTTACTTACAGAATATACACGGTTTCTCACCATTTGAATCTGGTTTAACACTTTTAGCTGGAGCACTGATGTTGGGATTTATCTCTCCAATTTCAGGAATACTGTACAATAAAATTGGCATTAAAAGATTAGCGTTCGTTGGTTTCACTATTTTAACTTTAGCTTCAGTTCCATTTGGATTTTTAACAGTTAACACATCACCAACACTTATTCTTGTTCTATATGCAGTAAGAATGTTTGGTGTGGCAATTTTAATGATGCCACTCACAACAAATGCGATGGATGCTTTACCAGTTGAAAAAGGCACACATGCTACAGCAGTAAATAATACTGCTAGACAAGTAGCATCATCTATAGCAGTAGCATTACTGACATCTGTTACTCAAAATATTATTAACAACCATATGCCTGCAGATAGTTTAAAAGAAAGCAATCCACTCAAATATGCACACCTTGCTCAACAAGCATCAATCGATGGCTTTAATACTGCATTTATAATTGGCATTTTCTTTGCAATTATAGGTATCATTTTAGTTCCATTTTTAAAAATGAATATTATTGAAAGTGAGGATAAATAATATGATAACAACGATTGTTTTAACTTTATGTACTTTTGTTAGTTGGTTATTAATTCCTCATAAAATCACACGCTATATATTAGGAACATTATTTACTCTTGCGTTGACACTAACAATCATTGGTATTACAGCTAATATGACTAACCATTGGGGTATGGAAAAGAAAGTAATCACATCAAATAAAAAAGAAATTTTTACTGGTGGTCCTAAAAATAATCCAGCTAATATATTAATAATCAATGAAATAGGAAAAAATACAAATAACTATGTCATGGTCTATAGAGATCATCCTAAGGATAAAAAACCTACAACTCATTTCAAGCCTAAAATGGATAAAAATAATATATCTGAGTCCGTTAAGCATCAAGCTAAATATGAAGTAAAGAATACTGATAAGGCAACACAGCAAACCCAAAAAGAAGTTTGGGTTTGGAAATCAGATTTATATAAATCATTACTAAGCTTCGATGAAAGTGAAAACGAATTAATTCAATCAACAACTACAGTTACCGTTCCAAAAGATACTTGGGTTATCATAAATGCCAAAAAAGACAAATAGAAAATACAGATTTATTTAGCTATGCCAAATTTTAGGAATAACAAAAAACACCTTGTATGATTCAAATTAAGCAGAAGCACGAGCACTACTAGATGAATTTGAAGCCCAAATGGACGAAGACGTTAAAATAGAATTATAGGTGTAATAAAGGTTGAGGAGGAATTTAAGTTTCCTCCTTTTTTGTTTGTGTTAAAGACTTTTTGGTATGAACTAGAGTGATTTAAATTTAATAATTTGTTAACTTGTTATCATCAGTTGTTTTTTATTCGTGTTTTCTTAAATAACTAGAAAAATGTTTAAATAATCCTATATACATTAAAGTTGAAAAGCTAGTATCCATAACCTTCCCTGAATGATATAAGGATAAAATCTCATTATTATTCAAATAATATTTTTTATTTTCAATAAATTCATTAATTACATGAGCACTACTGTGCAACTCCAATAATTTATCTAGTGACTCTAAATATAAATTATTAGACACACAAAAACTTTTTTTAACTTGAAATGGACCTATAGAAAAGTCTTTTTTTATACAATATTTTTGAAAATACTTTACTAATATATACTCCGCTATCTTTATAATATTTGAACCTCTATGCATGTTCTCAATACAATAAATATAACTTAACATATCAAAGTTATCATTAAAATTCATTTTTAAATGTAAAATTTCGCATTTATTATTTTCAAATAAATGTATAATTTTCTTCAAATAATATTCAATCATCTTTCATAATCCTATTCAACAATCTAAAAACTTTTTTAATTTTGAATGGTGAAGAACTTTTCGACTCGTCTGGTATAATTGTTTCATTATTATTTTTTATTATCGTCTCATTTATCTCTCTATTACTCTCACGATGTTTTTCAATGGCATATTCCATTTTCTTTTCATAATTTGTAGGATTAAAAAATAGACTAGGTATCACCAATAGAAGATATAAAATTATTCCACTTTTATGCTCTTGCCAAAGTGTTACTATACTAATATCATCAAATAATACTACTAAAGTAAATACAGTAAGAGTAGAAATAATAAGCGCTAAAAAAACAAAAGATACATACATATAGTTCAACAAACTTTTCATCTCATTGTTAGGTAAATCATGCCTAATTTTAAACGCCGGATAAATAATTAAAATCGAACCCAACAATGTACTTAGTATACACACACTACATACTAATTCAATTTCAAAAAAATTCTTAAGTATTAAAAACAAAATACAGTTAAAACTAGCAATCAATATCATTCTATTCAAAATTTTCTTGATAGTTAAACCTCTTCCTATTAAAAAGAATTCTGAAAAAGAAAAGTATTGTTCCGGCGTTAACTTTCTTTGAATATAAAAGACAAACATTAAGGCAAATGCAGAACAAATCACTAATATCCCTATCATAATATTACTTATAATTAAGTCGAATTTCATATCAATCTCCTTTTCTCTATAGTCTACCGGTATATTGACACTTTTTTATATACTCTGTCTTAAATGTTTAATTTTAAAAAAGTATCTAACAGGTCAACAATATAAACAGTATTTATTTATATTGTTGACTTGCCATTAATTCTGCTTGTTCCACTACTTGTTCTACTGCCATTTTTTGTATGTCTGGTGGATAACCATATTTCTTTAATAGTCGTCTTACTTGGACTCTCATTTTAGCCTTTGCGCTCTCACGTTTTGACCAGTCTACGCTCATATTATTCTTAACCGTTTTTGTTAATTCATGTGCAATAGCCCTTAATTCTTTATCATCCATCGCTTCTTTTGCTGTTTCATGTGAAGCTAATGCGTCATAAAATGCAATTTCTTCAGTACTTAAACCTAATTCTTTTCCTCTTTCTTTTTCTTGATTTATTTCTTTCGCCATTTGAATTAATTCTTCTATGACTTTTGATGCTTCGATAGAACGGTTATTATATTTTTGTATTGATTTACTTAGCATCTCAGAAAACCTTTTAGATACAGTAGTATTAGTTTTCATTAATGACTTAACTTGTCCTTTGAGTAATTTGTTCAACAATTCAACTGCAACATTTTTTTGCTGTAGTCCTTCTACATCTTTTAAGAAATCATCCGACAATATTGAGATATCTGGATTTTCAATTCCGAGTGTTTGATAAATATCTACAACTTCTTCAGTTACAACTGACTTTGAAATCAATTGATTTATTTCTGCTTCTATTTCAGCAGGTGTCTTTTTAAGCTTGCTTCCTTCATTAGGTGGAGCTAATAATTTAACAAGTCCTGATTTTACTGCTTTTAAAAACGCAATTTCACTATTTAGTTCTTGAGCAGCTTCCTCTGTTGCACATAATGCAAAAGCCTTAGAAAGTTCTGTAACTGTTGTCACAAATCGCTCTCTTTCTTTCTCACCTAATCCAATGATATAATCCATCGTATTTGAGATAGCATTATAGCGATTTAATTGATCTTCTGACTCAAAGTCAGAATAGTCATGGTTATATAGCATATCTTGAATGATATCGTATTTCACTAACATTAGTTCTAGCGCTTTATCTGTATCTATACCTGTTTGTTCTCTATCAGAGTCCGTATACTCTTTTAGTGCTTCCTTCAGGCTTTCAGCAATACCTACATAGTCAACAATTAAGCCACCTGGTTTATCTTTAAATACTCTATTAACACGTGCAATAGCTTGCATTAAATTATGACCTTTCATCGGTTTATCTATGTACATTGTATGCATTGAAGGTACATCAAATCCTGTTAACCACATGTCTCGCACAATTACGAGTTGCAGTTCATCATTAATATCTTTCATACGATTCTCTAAAAGGTTTCTTCTCTTTTTCGGACCTATATGTTTTTGGAAGTTTTGCGGATCACTTGATGAACCTGTCATAACGACTTTAATTACACCTTTGTCGTCATCATCAGAATGCCATTCAGGTTTAAGTCTTATAATTTCATCATATAAATCAACTGCAATACGACGACTCATTGTGACAATCATACCTTTACCGTTCATTGCCTTCTGTCTTGTTTCAAAGTGATTAATAATTTCAGTCGCTAAAGCATGTACTCGTTTTTCTGCACCAGATAGAGCTTCTATACGTGACCATTTAGATTTCAATCGAGATTTAGTATCTTCTTCTTGGCCAAAAGTAATGACATCATATGCATCATCAATATCTAAATCAGTTGGTAAATTTAATGGAATAATACGACTTTCATAGTATATTTTAACCGTACTACCGTCTTCTACAGACTGTGTCATATCATATACATCAATATAATTACCAAATACCATTTGCGTATTCTTATCTGTCGAAGATACAGGTGTTCCAGTAAAACCAACGAACGAAGCGTTAGGTAAAGCGTCTCTTAAATATTTTGCATAACCATATTTTATACCTTCACCTTTTTCATTGTAAGTTGCTTTAAAACCATATTGTGTGCGGTGTGCTTCGTCTGCCATAACTACTACATTTTTACGTTCTGTTAAAGCATCCATTGTCACTTGACCTTCTTCAGGTTCGAATTTCTGCATAGTTGTAAATACAATACCACCTGATTCTACAGATAATAGTTCTTTCAATTCTTTTCGTGATTCTGCTTGTTTAGGTGTTTGTCTTAGTAATCCTTTACCTGAGCGTCCTTTGGACTTAACAAAAGTACCATATAATTGATTGTCTAAGTCATTACGGTCTGTTACGACCACTAATGTTGGATTATTTAATTTTTGAATTAACTTTCCTGAGAAGAAGACCATTGTCAAACTCTTACCAGAACCTTGTGTGTGCCAAATAACGCCGCCCTTACCATCACCATGTTCAGATGTTGCTTCCATAGCACGATCAACAGCTTTATTAACCGCATAATATTGATGATATGCAGCTAATATTTTAACTATATTTCCTTTACCATCATCTTGGAACAAAACAAAATGACGAATTAAATCTAATAGTACCTCTTTATTTAACATACCGTGAATCAATATATCTAAACTACGAAACGTTGATGAATCTTCAGTTTTTCCATCTTTAGTACGCCAAGTCATAAAACGGTCATAATCAGCAGTTAAAGAACCAGCTTTTGTATTGACACCATCACTCGTTACTAATACTGCATTATGATTAAATAATTGTGGAATTCTCATTTTATAAGTTTCTAACTGATGATACCCGTCTTCAATACCAACAGATTCATTTGTAGAATTTTTCAGTTCAATTACCACTACTGGTAATCCATTTATGAATAACACAATATCAGGTCTTTTTTTATAATCTCCATTTACAACAGTTAATTGATTAACCGCTAAGAAATCATTATTTCCTGGGTTATCAAAGTCAAGCACATAGACCAAATCATTAATCGTCTCACCATCATCATTATAGTGTTCAACCTCGATACCATTAGTAATCATTTCATGGAAAGAACGATTATTCTCTAATAAACTAGGAGACTTCTCAATAGAAATTTCATGAATTGCCTGTTCAATTGCACTATTGTTTAGTTCAGGATTAATGCGTCTCAAAGCTGCTTCCAAACGATCATCAAGCACAACATCTTTGTCGCTCTCCCGTTCATTCATAATCCCATTGTCACTACTATCTCGACCATTCTTAACAGAATAGCCAAGACCCTCAAACCACTTCAGTGCAACCTGTTCTAAATCATCTTCACTAAATTGAAAGATCATCTTCATTCACCTCGATGTCATCAGGTATCTCAATTTCACCTGACATTAATTTTGGTAATAATGTGTCACGGAGTTGGGTTAATTTCTTGTTTTCTATGATTTTTTGATCCATCATTTTTAAAATATGATTGTTTTTCTTTTGATATTTTGAAAGCAAAGTTGCATTGGTGGGCATTACTACTTTAGTATTCTTAATATCTTTTTGAGATAATAGAGGTTGTGTAGAACCTCTATTCAATGATATATAGTCTATACTTTTAAGTACTTGATATATAATGCTTTCAAAATCACTTGTTATTACAAAAGTATTATCTGATGGCCATGTTCTTGTAGAAAACCTTTGGATTACACCATGAGTTCCTACCCTACCAATTATAATAATTTTTTCATTATATAAATAATCATTCGTATAACCCACTATTTTACTAGCACCAATTATTGGCACCACATTTTCTATATCTTCTTTATCAACTTTATTTTTAGGTCTTTTACCACTTTTTATTTTTATATAATTTCCTAATTCATCAACTTTCCAACTCCTAGGTATTTCACCCAATTCACTATCAACCATCTCTCCACCGCTTGATTTGTATGGATTTCCATTTTCATCAGGAAATTCAAAATCAACAAACCAACGTTTGAATAGTGTTTGAGAAAGTTCTTCAAGATTTGCTATGATTTTTTGATTGATTTTTTCTTTTTTTAAAAGTGCTAATAGTATATGACTAATTTTCATCTGATTTTGAAGACTAGGTATAGTAATTTTAAGTTTTGAAATCATTTCGTTATTTAAACTTGCTCTTGTAGACATGATAGACATAGAATTTACTTGATTTCTAAAATTATTACTTCTAAAATAAAATGCAGCAAATACTGGTAACAATTTATTCTCACAATATTTGTTTGGTCTTAATCTTTTGGTAAATCCATTAAAAGTCGCATTTTTATAGTCTTTTAAAGCTACTGCACTTATACCTAACTCATTTTGTTTCTCACTAGTTCTTGTTAAAAAAAGGTCTCCTTTTTTAACTGAATACTTTTCTCTTTCTTTTTCTTCAGTTATAACTTGCCCAGAAAACTCATTAGGTAATATTAAATTATCGAATACATCTTTAAATGTTAAAAAAGGTGTACCAGTACCAAAATATTTTCTATTTTTTGATAAACCTGAACTAATAGTATATAAATCAGTTAAATTAAATGTTTCAAACTCCATAACCTAATCCCTCCAATGACTTACGGATTTGGTCCTCGAGTTCTTTTGATTTCGCAAATTGTTCACTTAAATCTGCTGTGATTCTTTCCATTTTCTGTTCAAATGGTTCTGAGTCTTCTTCTACTTCTGCTAATCCTACATAACGTCCCGGCGTTAAGATATATTCATTGTTTTTTATTTCTTCTGTCTTTGCTACTTTACAGAAACCTGCTTTATCTTCATATTGGTTATTGTTTGTTCCACGCCATGAGTGATAAACATTTGCTATATCTTTTATTTCATCATCTGAGAATTCTTTTAATGTTCTTGATACCATGCTTCCTATATTTCTAGCATCTATAAATAGTACTTCTCCACGTCGTTCATTCTTGCCATTTTTAGCTTTATTTTTTGTCATGAACCACAAACATACTGGAATTTGAGTTGAATAGAATAGTTGCCCTGGTAATGTGACAATACACTCAACCATGTCTTGTTCAATTAAGTTTTTACGTATTTCTAATTCATCTTTACCACTTGTAGACATCGAACCATTCGCTAAAACAAATCCTGCTGTACCACTTGGGGCAAGTTTAGAAATCATATGTTCAATCCATGCATAGTTGGCATTGCCTTTAGGTGGAATACCAAATTTCCAGCGGTAATCATCTTGTAATTTTTCTCGTCCCCAATCACTTGCATTGAATGGTGGATTAGCCAATATAAAATCAGCTTTCAAATCTTTATGTAAATCATTATGAAATGTGTCTGCATGATGATCACCTAAATTATTATCTATACCTCGAATAGCCAAATTCATTTTCGCTAATTTCCAAGTAGTCGGATTAGATTCTTGACCATAAACAGCAATATCATCTATACGACCTTGATGACGTTCGATAAAATGTTCACTCTGTACAAACATTCCGCCCGACCCACAACAAGGGTCATAAATTCTACCTTGATATGGTTCAATCATTTCAACAAGCAATTTAACTATTGAAGCTGGTGTATAGAATTCCCCAGCATTCTTACCCTCAGCGCTTGCAAATTTTGCGATAAAGTATTCATAAACACGACCTAAAATATCTTGCTTCTTACTTTCAGAATCTCCAACTTTGAATGTAAATAGGTCAATAATATCGCCTAATTTTTCTTTATCTAATGCAGGTCTTGCGTAATCTTTAGGTAATACGCCTTTTAAAGACTCATTTTCTCTTTCAATTGCTATCATTGCTTTATCGATAATTTGACCAATTTCTGGTTTCTTAGAATTATCATTTATGTATTGCCATCTTGATTCTTTAGGAACCCAGAAAATATTTTCTGCTAAGTATTCATCTTTATCTTCTTCATCGGCATATTCATCATTTAATAATTCTTCATACTTTTCCTCAAAAGAATCAGAAACATATTTTAAAAATATAATACCTAATGCTACATTTTTATATTCTGCTGCATCCATACTTCCACGTAACTTATCCGCCGCTTGCCATAACTTTTCTTCAAATCCAATTGTTGCCATATTTTTATTTTTCTCCTTTTCATGTTAAAACTGAAAATTCAAGAGCATATAATCTGAAAGATACTTGAAAATAATAAACAGGAATAACCTAATGCTGAAATTATAAAAACCTTTCTAATGATTGAATATTTCATAGATGCAGTTTTTGCTAAAAAATAATTTTGTTGTATCGTCTTTTCAAGTAATTCTTCCTCTTTTTCAAATTTCACTTTCTCTATAAATTCTTTTTCTCCCATACTATTTATATTATCCCAAAAAATAATTCCTTTTTCGCTTCTATTATTTGTTCTTGGATATACTGCAAATGCTGCTAGTATAATTGTAATTATCAATAATATAAAAGCTGTAAAATTGAAAATGTCTTCAGTATTATGAAATTTAATATTACGTTTTGAAAAGTTAAAATTTAAAATAAAGCCATTAATACTTATGATAGCTAATGCCTTGGCATCAGCAAATTTAATATATTCATTTAGATAGCTTTGATGTAACTTTATGTACTCATCTTTTTTCACATTACTCAATCCTCTATTCCTAATTTTCTCACTTCTCTATTATTATCATTTATAAAAAGACCAAAACTATCATGACAAATTATTTTATCATTGATGTCGTACAAATAACATTCCATAAAATGTAATCCTGTATAAGCTGTCTTTTGATTACAATACTGATACCCTTCATACTGATTCATTTCAAATTCTAATTCCTTGTCCTTTTTTGCCTCCTCTCCGTAGTTTACCACTCTCCATTTAATATTTTTAAATTCTAGACATTGATTATAAATTTCTAATTTAAATAACAAATTCATTTCTTTTTTTAAAGCACTACCTCTTTCAATATATTCATATTTATCCTGATTTTTTTCATCAATAATCCAACATCTTATTTTCAAATCTCTAGGTGAGTAAAATTGTTCATTTTCTGTAGAAAAAGGAGGCAACATTGAAAAACTATTCAAGTATTTTTCCCATTCAAACACTTCCATAGAATATCTTCCCAGATTATTTGTATTTAAAATATATCTTTTCTCAACATCAACACCATTGTTCTTCTCAATTTTTATACTTCTAAACTTTTTAGGAATATCAAGATATTTATTTATATTTTCTCCAATCATAATCTTATTTGAAGGGGCTTTGTTTTGTAATTTTGATGCTAAGTCAGTATGTATACTGGTAGAAGTTATTTCATTAATTCCATCAATTCCATATTTTGACCACAATACACTAGAATCATCACCAAAATCAATTCCTATTCTAATCTTTAACGGCTCTAAATTTTCACTTTCAAAAAACTTTTTTAATGTTGTGGCGTTAAAATACTGCATTAATGACGCAGCGTTGATTGCATTAATTATTGCATCACTTTTTTCCAGTTCTTTATGTCCAAAATAAACAAGCACCGCATCTCCTTGTATTCTATGAATATGACCGTCAAATGCACGAAATATTTCTATAGCACTAGAAATTATCGCATTTTTATAAAGTTTAACTTTATCCAAACTATATTTCAAAGCTAGCTTTGTAGACCCAGATATATCTACAAACAGGGAACAAATGTACTGGTATTCATTAGTATTTTCTATTCCAAAAAAGTCAGGATGTGTTCCTATACTTTTAGAAAAAATTTCTCCCTCTTTTCCAAACAACTCTCTTATCTCTTGAACCATAGGAAGATAACTATTCTTTTCATTATCATTTCTTATAATGTATGATTTACTAGTAAGGTTTTGGAATTTTGAAATATTACTTTGAAATAAATTATCAAAAATTCTTATGTGATTGTCCATTCTGTCACCTCTTTATTTATTAAATTGGCTAATACTACCCCTACTTATGATACGCCTCTGCTTATCAGTTAATGATGCGGTTTTTGAAAAATAACTACAGAAATTTATAGAAGAACAACAAAACTCAAACGCTATATCATATAATAAGTTCTTAGAAGCTTACAAAGTAGACACGTCTTCTGATTAAACTAATACAGTTGATGAATTAACAGAAAATCCAGTATGTACTGAGTACATAAGAGATCGAACAGAAGCTAGAGAAAAAGGTCAAGGTAGAACTTATTAAGCATATTAAATTAATTAACTTGATACTTTTCAATAAAAAACAGAGCACCTCCATAACGTGGAGGATGCTCTATTTTTTTATAACGCATTTACTAATATTTCAAATTCATCTTTATTAATATTAATACCTTCAAGATTAACATTTACTAAATTAGGGTGTTGACCGCTTGTTAGGACATATACTTCAATATGTGGACATGTTTCATTAACGATAGGCATGATTTCTTCATCAAACCGCTTCGGTCCATTGTTTTCACTGTAAATCACAACATGAAATTTAATATCATCAGCTATATTCATAGGAATTTTGTCTTCTCTCTTTCTAGACAATACACACTGTTTTCCTACGATATTTGAAATCCATTCTTCTTTCTTTCGGCAATAATCTATAAAATCTTTTCTTTGATATCCTAAGTCCATTTTAACTTCTAGTATATTTTTAATTTCATTATCTTCACAAATTAATAAATCCGGATATCTTGTACTTAAAGATTTATCAATCATAGATAAAGGCTGATCAATAAATATTTGGACACCTTCCAATCTACTAATCAAATAAGCACCCAGCAAGTCTTCTCCAATACCTGAAATACTATGATTACGTCCTCGATATAAATTTTCATGAGGATAAGTAGGCTTTCCTGCTTCTTTATATGCCTTTACAAGATGTTCGATAACTTCCACTTCAGTGAATTTCATACTCAATCACCCTATCTATAGATACTCTATATTTCAACAAACAAAGTATATCACACATTTGAAAGCATAAATACAAAAAACCTCCTAATAAATTAAGAGGGTTGAATGATAGTTTATAAAATATTAAATTATTTGCTATTATAATTAACTATTTTGGTTAATTCTTTAATCGTTAAAGGTTTTTTAGTATTTCTATGAATCATTTTATGGCAATTAGAACATAGTGGGACTAAATCTTTTTGTGGATTTACTTTTATTTCTCTTTTTATTGAAAACATTGGTTTTAAATGATGAATTTCAATAAAACCCTCACCTAAATCGCCATACTTAGCTTTAAAATCAAATCCACATACTTTACATGTAGTTCCATGAATTTTAATAGCTTCATTTCTTAATGCCTGATTTCTTTCATATTTAATACCGTACTGTACATATGGTTTACCTTCGACATATTCAGTGTTTTCTAACTCATTATCTAAATTTAAAATATTCGTTTTCAAGACTTTTGTATATAACTTTTTAAAGGTTCCTTTAAAGTCATAGGACCTTGAACATTACCTTTTAACCCATTATCTTGTAAAAATTCTAAATCTAATTGGTCATCATCAAGTTTGTTTAATAACTTTAATTCCATGTAATTACCATAGTTAATATAATTATCACCCTTGATAACAAATTGACTATCATCAATTTATGATAAACATTTATCTCAAGCATCTTATTTAATCGGTTGTCAAAAAACTGGAGAAGCCATGATCATTGATCCTATTTGTGACTTATCTTCATATATTCGAGTTGCCGATGAAGAGAGTTTAACCATTACTCATGCAGCTGAAACACATATACATGCAAATTTTGTTTCAGGAATTAGAGATGTTGCTATAAAGTTAAATGCTAGTATTTATGTATCGGGCGAAAGTGATGACATGTTAGGTTATAAAAATATGCCTAACCACACTCATTTTGTTCAACATAATGATGATATTTATGTAGGAAATATAAAATTAAAAGTGCTTCATACACCGGGTCACACGCCAGAAAGTATAAGTTTTTTACTTACTGACGAAGGTGCTGGAGCACAAGTTCCAATGGGACTATTCAGTGGTGATTTTATTTTTGTAGGAGATATCGGTAGACCTGATTTACTAGAAAAAGCTGTTAAAGTAGAAGGATTATCTGAAATAGGCGCAAAACAAATGTTTAAATCTATTGAAAGTATTAAAGACTTGCCAGACTACATTCAAATTTGGCCTGGTCATGGCGCTGGTAGTCCTTGTGGTAAATCTTTAGGTGCTATTCCAACATCTACGCTTGGCTATGAAAAACAAACGAACTGGGCTTTTTCTGAAAATAATGAAGCTACCTTTATCGATAAACTCATTTCTGACCAACCTGCACCACCACATCATTTTGCACAAATGAAAAAAATTAATCAATTCGGTATGAATTTATATCAACCTTATACGGTTTATCCAGCTACAAGTACAAACAGATTAACTTTTGATCTCCGCAGTAAGGAGGCTTATCATGGTGGACATATTGAAGGTACAATCAATATTCCATATGATAAAAATTTCATCAATCAAATTGGCTGGTATCTAAACTATAATCAAGAAATTAACTTGATTGGAGACTATCACCTTGTTTCAAAAGCAACACATAACATACTTTACAACTTATTGGATATGATAATGTGTCTGGATATCAGTTACCACAAGCTCAAATTCAAACACAATCTGTTCATAGTAAAGACATAACTGGTAATGAAGCACATGTCTTAGATGTACGTAATGATAATGAATGGAATAATGGCCACTTATCCCAAGCGGTTCATGTGCCACACGGCAAACTTTTAGAAACAGATTTACCTTTCAATAGAAACGATGTTATTTATGTAGACTGTCAGTCTGGCATTAGAAGTTCTATAGCTATTGGTATTTTAGAACACAAAGGTTATCACAACATTATTAATGTAAACGAAGGTTACAAAGATATATACCTTTCTTAATAATTATATTTATACTAATGAAGAAGGACTATAAGTAGTTAGATATAGCTTTTAGATATAGCTTATAGTTCCTTTTTATATTATTGGATAAATATCTATTTAAAAATCATTTATATACCCTCGCTTTATATCATTTAATAAATATTTTACATAGTACATACCTTTTTTGTTTATTGATGTGATCAAAAAACATAACAGCAATTCCTATAAACCTCATATGTTCTGATACGTTCAAAATCCCTTTATGAAGTGTCTAAAAAACCGCATCTCTGCGTATCGGTTAATGATACGGTTTTCTATGATATTTATTAATAAATATAAGATGCGAAGCATTTGTATAATCCAAACACTTCGCACCTATCTCTTGTTTTTTTATTTATTCCTAAAGAAAGACTCTAAACTTTTAATTACTTTTTTAGTTCGCAATATATCAGCTTCTTTTGATTCTATTAACACATATTTAGTAGCCGGACCTTCACCTTCTTTTTTTATCAAGTTATCATCTTTTAGTTTTTTTAAAATATTTCTAAACTGATATTCTGTCATATTTTCCATTTTTAAGGCTTCACCCTTACTTATTGATCCATAGTCAATAATATACTTTATTACTTTTTTGTCTAACTCAGGATATTTTTCAAACTCCTTCATTAAATCTTGTTTCCAAAGTACTACATTAGTGTCCATGTCCGTTAATTCTATTTCAGGCGTTTTAAGCTTATGTCTATTAACTACATCGAATATCCTTGGTCCTCCAGATCCAGCTTTTTCTGAATATCCTACTCTTCTGAAAAGCGTCGATAATATACTATTTCTGTCCTTTGAATGCCCTCCATGAATAAAATCTTCTTTATTTATTCTCATATTACCCGGATTATAAAACTCTATAAAATCTTCACAATTAACTATTTTAATACTTTGCTTAGTATCATAATACGCATGCATTAATGTATTAACCAGTGCTTCGCGAATTGCTACTTTTAAATCTCTTGCATAATTTTGTCTAGTCAAACCATCATTTAGGCTAAATGATTCCTCAATGTTATCAGTTAATTTTATCAATACTTTTTCAAAAAAACTATACACGTTTAAATCTTCATTACCTAAATCTCCACTTGATATTCTATCTTTCCAATCAGTATCTAGGTAATTTGTTTTCTTAAAATAATCTAATTGAAATCCTGGGAATCTATCACTAATCGCATTATACTTACCAAAGAATAATAAACATGCTGTAGTCATTTTATACTGTTTGTCTTTCGAACTTCTATCTTTTCTATATGCTCCTAAATCTATCATTAAATCCAGTTGGCTCATATTCGCATATCTCTCATCATTAGTATTTTTTAATAGAAGTTTCCTATAATTTTCGATAGATTCGTGATTTAAATCAGACATGTCATAGTTATCTAATAATTCTGTATCTATATCGTCTTGAGAATTTACAATCATGAATTTATACTCTTCTTCAGTCGCAATTCTATCAGCATCATCAACTCTTTTATATACTAAATCTTTTTTATTATCTACATATATCGGTTTCTTCGAATAAGGCGCTTCTGGTACATGAATTTCAATGCACGCTTTATTTTCAATATTAACAATTTTAACATCTTTATTTGATAAAATATTTTGACTAACTTTACTTCTTCCATATAGTGCATTCCAAAAATCTTCAATCATTTTCTCTGGATCTTCAACACCAACTGAAACAAAGACTTTTTTGTCCTCGATCTTTTTTTCTTCAATTCCTAAATATATAGTACCACCTTCAGTATTTGCAAAAGCACTATACGTAGACCAAATATCATTAGATAATCCTTTTCGTGATTTCTTATACTCTATATATTTACTTTCTCTATGCAACGCAATTCCTCCAAACCATAAATATTAAAATACTCCATTAATTTACTCAAACCGTCTACCATAGTATTTCACGCGATTTTCGCGCGATTACTACGATGATTTCAAACGATTCCTCTGATTATTTCACGCGATTTTCGCGCGATTACTACGATGATTTCAAACGATTCCTCTGATTATTTCACGCGATTTTCGCGCGATTACTACGATGATTTCAAACGATTCCTCTGATTATTTCACGTGATTTTCGCGCGATTACTACGATGATTTCAAACGATTCCTCTGATTATTTCACGTGATTTTCGCGCGATTACTACGATGATTTCAAACGATTCCTCTGATTATTTCACGTGATTTTCGCGCGATTACTACGATGATTTCAAACGATTCCTCTGATTATTTCACGTGATTTTCGCGCGATTACTACGATGATTTCAAACGATTCCTCTGATTATTTCACGTGATTTTCGCGCGATTACTACGATGATTTCAAACGATTCCTCTGATTATTTCACGTGATTTTCGCGCGATTACTACGATGATTTCAAACGATTCCTCTGATTATTTCACGCGATTTCCACAACATTTTTCGTATTTCAGAACGATTAAGACTACATTATCCTGGCTTAATATTAATTAATTTTAATTATATCTATAAATATTTTCAGTGAAAAACTATTTCTTTAAGGCATCTAATGCTTTAAAAAACAACGATACATTGTACTCAATATTGTTATGCTTTGTTTTTTCTCTAGGAAAGCAGTAGGCTTTATAATAATCAATTTTAACTTTCAACATATTTTGTTCAATAGATAAAGTTGCATTTAATAACGATTCTTCTAATCCATTTTTAAATCTTTTAATCTGATCTTTTACGTATCTATACTTTTTAATAGATTCTTCTATCAGTGTAATTCTTTTGTAATTATCTTTTTCTCCTTCACATGTATCTACAATGTCTCTAATAATATATAATCTAACAACAGGTAATCGTATATCTATAAGTAAAATAATGACATATGATTGAATAAATTCGTTTAATTTTTTCCCAAACTCATAATCTGTTTTCTTTTGTCCTTTAAATGCCTTCAAATACAATTCTATCAAATAAAATAGTTCATTTAAAAAAGCCCAAGCATATTCCTGTTCTAATGCAACATAACTAATCAATTGATTATTAAGATTATAAAACTGAATCTCATTATATAAATATTTCCAATGATTCTCCAATTTTGTATACGATATTTTTTCTCCTAACCGTACATATTCATTTTCTTTTTTTGACTGATTATAGAGTGTGTCTATCTTTGTAACTAATCTTTTTTGCGTTTTGTTTATTTCTGCCAATGCTTTTGAAGTAATATTTGAATCATAACTCATATGTGCATCTACTTTCTTTATCGCGAGTAGTGATTTCAATTGTTCTTCATTTATAAATGGATTACGTTTAAAATTATTATTTTGACTATTGATATGCGTCATGATATTTAAATTACTGTAAATCTTATTGATACTTCTAAACTCAGTATCATCTAATAAATAATCGAAATTTGAGTTTAAATGTTTTTTTATAAATGAAACTCTATCCATCTTTTGATGTTCATTTAAATCGCTTAAACTTCTTAATAACAACAAATCTTCATAAACCTCAACTGTTACATCAAATTTCAAATAATCAACTAAGTTTCCATACTTATCAATAATTTCTTCTAGCGTAGGTATCAATATATACCCCCCCTCCCCATTTTTTGTTCCGCGTCTAATCATAATGCTTCATTTATGCTTATTATAGCAATCAATTGAAGATAGTTTAACCTATATGATATTGATTGACTCCTTAAAAATTATTGGAGGAATTTTAAAATGAATAAGAAATCTAAGCAGCAAGAAAAGCTTTATAATTTTATAATTGCTAAATCTTTTCAACAACCAGTTGGAAGTACGTTCACTTATGGTGAATTAAGAAAGAAATATAATGTGGTTTGTAGCACGAATGATCAACGTGAAGTAGGACGTCGTTTTGCTTACTGGATTAAGTACACGCCAGGATTACCATTTAAAATTGTAGGAACAAAAAATGGCAGTTTATTATATCAGAAAATAGGGATAAACCCATGCAATAATAGCACGCCTTCGAAAGGAGGTGATTGCTAATGAGTTACACATTGTTTGAAATTGGCCCATTTGCTTTAGATTCCTTCGGTTGGAAAGAAACGATACCACCTAAAAAAGATGGTGACAGTGAAAAAGTGGTTAGAATGGCTAGCCCTATTATTGTTAATGCAAGATTTTCTGATCCAATTACTGGTGTTGAAAAGTTGATTATTACTAACAACAATGGTAAAAAAGACATTTTTGAGTCTGATATCTTAACAACACGAAACTTACCTTCTTTAATTAAATATGGCTACAGTATTAACGAGAAGTATATTAGATCATTGAGTTATGCCTTGCAATTGATGCGAGATAGATTACCACTTTCTGAATTATATGAGGGTGTAGGTATACTAGAGACACCTTTTGGCTACTTGATATCGCTAGATAAAGTTCTCAAATCTATTCAATTTAATCAGTCCTCACCTTCATACCCTATTGTAGATAGTGCTTATGACTTAACTCCTAAAGGTACATTTGATAATTGGTTTAACATGTATATTGACGAGGTTAAAGGTCATCTTCTTTTAGAATTGGCAGTCATATTTGGGATTTCTGCCTTAGTGACAAGTTTTCTGAAGCATAAACATGAAATCGAATTTGCAGGAATTCTCTTTAGTTTTACAGGTCAATCCTCAACCGGTAAGTCAACCGCAGCTGCTTTAGCTGTATCAGTCGCTGGTAACCCTACCAAAGGTAATGAAACTCTTTTTAGAAGTTGGAATGCCACACGAAACGCACTTGAAGGTTATTTGAGTAACAATTATGGCATTCCTATAGTATTTGATGAGCTTTCATCTACGACACTTAGAGATACCACGGGTTTGTTATATTCCATCGCTGAAGGTCAAGGTCGTCAACGTTCAAACGTTCATGGAGAAGTTAAAACGCCTAAGAATTGGGGTACTTCTGTCATTTCAACGTCAGAATACAGTATTTTTAATGATTCAGCTCAAAACGATGGATTACGTGTAAGAACCATCGAGATTAATGAACAATTCACTACAAATGCGACCAATGCTGACAATATTAAAAAAGCTGTAGCACTAAACTATGGTCATGTTTTACCGTTAGTAGCTAAATATCTTATAAATCGTGAAGATGAAGTTATTCAATGGTTTTACAAGGAAGTAGATTGGTTTGAAGCTAAATTGAAAGATGAAACAAACAATACAGGTATTCGTATGTTTAAGCGTTATGCAGTCATTACAACATCTGCGAAAATATTAGGTCGTGTTTTATCTACAGATATTGATATCGCTAATATAAGAGACTACTTTATTGATTATCATACTCATACAGTCTCTGAACGCTCATTAGCTGATAAAGCTATTGATGTCATCATTCAATTTGTGGCACAAAACAGAGGTAAGTTTTCAGATGAAGGTGCTTTGAAAAATATGTTTGAGAACTATGGATTAATCTCATTAAAAGATGACCATATCGAAGTAAAAATAATTGCGAACGTTTTTAAACAGATGCTAAACAATCATCAATTTCAAGATGTTAATAATGTTGTCAACGCCTTAAGAGATAAAGGTTTCATATTAGCTGACCGTGGACGCCAAACAACTAAAAGAAGTGTCAAAGATAATAGCGGTAAAAAACAATCACTTGTATTTTACCATCTAAAATTAGATGTAGAGTTTGCATCTATCCTCGGATTAACTAAAGATAAGTCGTTACTTCAAAATTGGACACCGTCAAATGATAACAAAGCTGCGAAAGAACTTTTTAAATCCGCTAATGAAGGGATAGGCCCTTCAGGAGTTCACGAAGATTTCTAATTGTCTTTATCATACAACTGTGAAGCATCAAACTGAATAATCGACGTATTGAAGATAGAACAAATAACGGAGTGAAAAACATGGATGAACTTATCGAGATATTAGCCGATTTGGTAATTGAAGAAATCAATCAAACAAATGACTAATATGGACGCCCAACATCTCATTGATGTTGGGCTTATATATCAATTCATCCATAAATATATATTATCACTGTGAAAGGAGGAGCCGATATGAAACAAGTCATAGGCTATTTACGTCAAAGTACGATGAAACAACAATCTCTTGCAGCACAGAAACAAGCTATCGAAGCAATAGCCGAAAAACATCATATTCAACATATCAACTTTTATAGCGACAAACAATCAGGTCGCAAAGATAATCGTAGTGGGTATCGACAAATAACACAATTAATTCAACAAGGACAGTGTGACATATTATGCTGTTATCGTCTTAATAGGTTGCATCGTAATCTGAAAAATGCATTAAAACTCATCAAATTATGTCAAACGTACCATGTTCATATCTTAAGCGTACATGATGGTTACTTTGATATGGATCAAGCTTTCGACCGACTCAAGCTTAATATCTTCATCAGTTTAGCCGAACTTGAATCGGATAACATTGGAGAACAAGTCAGAAATGGGCTTCAAGAAAAAGCAAAGCAAGGTCGATTGATTACAACACATGCACCTTTTGGTTACGAATATCACAACGGAACATTCATCATCAATCAAAATGAGTCACCAACGGTAAAGGCTGTATTCAATTATTACATTAAAGGTCATGGTTATAAGAAAATTGCACAGTTATTAGAAGAAGATAACACGTATATCAATCGACAACCCTATCAAGTTCGTAACATTATCATCAATCCTAATTATTGTGGTCGTGTCAACAATCAATATGGCCAATTCGACAATATGTTTCCTTCTATTGTTTCCACAAGTATATATGAGCAAGCGCAGAGACTTCGATTGCAAAAACAAACCAAACAGACACCTTCGGATAATCAACTCAAACAAAAAATCAAATGCCCATGTTGTAATGCAACACTTACAAATATGACCATTAGAAAAAAGAATCATACATTACGTTACTACGTCTGTCCTAAAAACATGAATGCTTCACGCTTTGTCTGTGATTTTAAAGGCATCAATGCACAAACACTTGAAGATAAAGTATTAGAAGTGTGCCGAGACTTTTATCAAAATCAACGCATCTACACAAAAATTAAAAGTGCGATTGACAAACGCATCAAAAGACAAAGAAACATAGAAAAACATCACACATTGACTCAAGAACAACTGATAGAAAAGTTGGCACAAGGCATCATTGATGCAGAAACGTTCAGAGAGCAAACACAATCATTACGTCAACAACCGCAACGCACTACATCTATCAATGGGCATCAAATACAACACATCATTCAAAATATTATTCAAAAACGTTTCACGTTAAACATATTGTACCCCTATATTGAAACCATTCACATTACGAAAGATAAAAATCTTATAGGAATCTATTTCAAAAATGAACCACTCAATATTGTCAATCAAACCATGCAATCATCGATTGCATAAATGAAGAAAGGATGTAACATAATGCAACAACTTAAAACAAAACGTGTCGGTATCTATGTACGTGTATCAACAGAAATGCAAAGCACAGAAGGTTATAGTATCGACGGACAAATCAATCAAATCAAAGAATACTGTGACTTCCATCATTTTGAAGTTAAAGATATATACGCTGACCGTGGTATTTCAGGTAAATCTATGAACAGACCTGAGCTCCAACGTATGTTGAAAGATGCAAAAGAAGGCAATATCGACTGTGTTATGGTATACAAAACAAACCGATTAGCTCGTAATACATCTGATCTTCTCAAAATTGTCGAAGATTTACACAAACAAAATGTCGAATTTTTCAGTTTGTCAGAGCGTATGGAAGTCAATACTTCTTCTGGTAAACTCATGTTACAGATACTTGCGAGTTTCTCAGAATTCGAACGTAATAACATTGTCGAGAACGTATTTATGGGTCAAACGAGACGTGCCCAAGAAGGCTATTATCAAGGCAATTTACCACTAGGTTATGACAAAATACCAGATAGTAAACACGAGCTAATGATTAACCAACATGAAGCTAATATTGTAAAATATATATTCGAGTGCTATGCCAAAGGACATGGCTATCGTAAAATTGCCAATGCATTGAATCACAAAGGATATGTCACTAAAAAGGGGAAACCTTTCAGTATTAGTTCAATCACATACATCTTAGCTAACCCTTTCTATATCGGCAAAATTCAATTTGCGAAATACAAAGATTGGAGTGAAAAACGTCGTAAAGGGCTGAATGATAAACCAGTGATAGCTGAAGGTAAGCATTCCCCCATTATTAATCAAGATTTATGGGATAAAGTACAAATGCGTAAGAAACAAGTCAGTCAAAAACCCCAAGTCCATGGCAAAGGAACGAATCTGCTTACAGGCATTATTCACTGTCCCCAATGTGGCGCACCTATGGCAGCAAGCAATACCACGAATACTCTTAAAGACGGGACTAAGAAACGTATTCGTTACTATTCATGTAGTAATTTTCGGAACAAGGGTTCCAAAGTATGTTCGGCAAACAGTGTAAGAGCTGATGTGATTGAAGATTATGTGATGAAGCAAATACTTGAAATAGTCAAAAGTGATAAAGTCATTCAACGCGTAGTAACACACGTCAATCAAGAAAATCAAGTTGATGGCGCTGCACTTCATCACGATATTGCTTATAAGCAACAACAATATGATGAAGTACAAATCAAAATAAATAACTTGATTAAAACCATCGAGGATAATCCGGACTTAACATCAGTAATCAGACCAAGTATTCAAAAATATGAAAAGCAACTCAATGACATTACGAATCAAATCAACCAACTCAAAAATCAACAAAATGAAGATAAGACTTTATTTGATGCCAAAGAAATCAGTAAACTATTACAACACATCTTTCATGATATTAAGCACATAGAAAAATCTCGACTCAAAGCATTGTATCTATCAGTGATTGATCGCATTGATATTAAAAAAGATGGTAATCATAAAAAACAATTCTATGTCACACTCAAACTTAATAACGAAATCATTAAACAACTTTTCAATAATAAACAACTCGACGAAGTGCATCTCAGCACTTCGTCTTTATTTTTGCCCCAAACACTATATCTTACTATTTAGCTAATAGAATCATTGTTATAACAATAATTTTCACTATATTCTTTCGCTTATTTTATCTAACTATTTTCAAGAATTGCTCTTTATCAATTTCAATAACACTTATCTAATGAAACAGTTATTGTCGTAATTTTTTCATAACTATACAATGCTTATATTGAAATTGCTAAAGAACATCCCACAATGATTTTTTATCGGGAAATGATTGGGATTTGCAGATTCGAAGAAACAGAAGGATTGTGCAAGCACAATCCCAAAATCCCGTTACTTTTTATAAATAAATAATATATATAAGGAAGCAGAGACACAACCCTATCATCAATACTTATAAATAATGAGTTGATTGTTTGTCAAAATAGGCGGAATTTCAGGATTTCCTTGGCATACCAACGTTTGTAGCGGGTTTTTATATGGAATTTTCTCTTATTCCCACCGGGATTCGTAATAAATGACAAATCAAATATATATTATCTCAATGATGTATATGAACTACATCACTATTACACTATCTAGGAGGCAATAATATGAAAACCATCACTCAAGAACTCAAACAATATATAACCCACCTATTCCAACTATCTAATAACGAAGCTTGGGAATGTGAAGCGCTGGAGGAAGCAGCAGAAAATATTCTACCGGAACGTTTTATTAATGATTCTCCACTGGTACATCTCACACTCGAGACTTATACCTACTATAATGATGAACTACATGAGCTAAGTATCTATCCATTTCTAATGTATGCCAATAACCAACTCATCAGTGTCGGATACTTAGACCATTTTGACATGGACTTTCTGTACCTTACAGATACTCAAAATATCATTATTGATGAACGTCATTTACTAAAACAAGGAGGTCAGGACCATGAATAATTGGATCATAGTTGCTCAATTATCCGTCACAGTTATCAACGAAATCATCGACATCATGAAAGAAAAGCAGAAGGGAGGGAAATAGCATGAAAATCAATCGATACATCACAAGAGGAATTAATGAAAGTATTCCACTAGACCTTCAAATCTTACTTTGGCACATGGTAGAAAAAAAAGATAACCAGCCTCATACAGATTACCTACACATTTTTAAATTACAAGAAGATGAGAATATACTCTCAATCACACATGAACAAGAACAACCCACATACAAATTGGAATATCACTATACAAACTATGAAAAAAATCAAAATGCATTACCTAAGAAAGTCTACGTCATTCGTGAAGATGACGTGGACGCTTTTTATTATGTGATGCTTTTACCAGAAGAATACTAAAGGAAGTGACGATGATGAATACAATCAAAAGTACGATACACACAGAAGCCATATTTAGCGATGATGAACAGCACCGCTATTTACTCAAGAAAACATGGGATGAAAAGAAAGCTGCATGCACAGTGATAACGATGTATCCTCATTTAGACGGTGTATTATCACTCGATCTCACAACTGTTCTTATCCTCAACCAATTAGCCAATTCAGAACGATACGGTGCTGTATATCTTGTAAATCTATTCTCTAATATTAGAACACCCGAAAACCTCAAACATATCAAAAATCCATACGATGAGCACACTGATATTCATTTGATGAAAGCGATTAGTGAAAGTGACACAGTGATTCTTGCTTATGGTGCCTATGCGAAGCGACCAGTTGTTATCGACCGTGTCGAACAAGTGATGGAAATGTTAAAACCTCATAAAAAGAAAGTAAAAAAGCTCATCAATCCAGTAACAAATGAAATTATGCATCCACTCAACCCTAAGGCACGTCAAAAATGGATTTTGAAATCATAGCAAATACATGGAGGTCAATATGGAAACAAAACAAATCAACATCGTTTTACTGTAAATGATATTGTTGAAACAATTCCTGACAATGAATTCGACGAATTCAGACATCACCGTGGTGCAACTTCGTACCATCCTAAAATGATGTTAAAAGTGATTCTATATGCCTACACACAATCTGTATT